>JAEXJU010000107.1 GCA_023448955.1 Bacteroidota bacterium | reverse complement strand
CTGAAGGCATCATCAAAGAAATGGCGAAGGAATTTGTAGATTGGGAAAAGAAAAGAAAGCTTGCCCCTAATATCAATCATTTCAAAAATTCGCTCAAAAAAATCGAAGAGCACGAAATGCATAACATCCATAAAAAATTCAATTATGCCAAGATTGAAGATATGGAATTATCTAATAAATTAGTGCAGAAACTAACCAACCGATTTGCAAAATACATCCTGGAAAATCCGTTACGGGCGACTGAAGTCACCAAACTAATGGAGGAAATCCTGGACATCCATAAACAAGAAATCCATGAACAAACTGAAAATAGGAACGAGAAATAGCCCGCTTGCTCTATGGCAGGCTCACGAAGTAGAATCGAAGCTAAAAACTCTGGGTTTTGAAACCGAAATTGTTCCTATTATAAGTTCCGGCGACAAAAACCTGGATCAGCCGCTTTATGCGTTAGGCATAACGGGAGTTTTTACCAAAGATCTGGACATTGCTTTGCTAAATAAAGAAATTGACATTGCCGTACATTCCCTGAAAGATGTTCCTACACAATTGCCTCAAAATATTCGGATTTCTGCTGTTTTGGAAAGAGATTTTCCTGAAGATGTTCTGGTGAGAAATGACGATTCGGAACCTTTGGATCTCGAAGTTCTGAAAATCGCAACAAGCAGTTTAAGAAGACGTGCTTTTTGGCTGAAGGAATTTCCTAAAACCGAATTTACAGATATCAGAGGAAATGTTCAGACCAGGCTAAAAAAACTGAATGACGGTATTGCCAACGCCACCATTTTTTCCTTGGCAGGAATCAAAAGAATGAATCTGGATATCCATTATGAACAGCTTCCATTCCTGCTACAAGCGCCTTCACAAGGTGTTGTTGCCATCGCAAGCTTATCTGATAATCAGGAGCTGAATCAAAACTTAAAAACAATTTCTCATAAAGAAACCGAAATCTGCGTAACGATTGAGAGAGAATTTCTGAAAACGCTGGAAGGCGGCTGTACAGCGCCGATTGGTGCAAAAGCTGAAATGATTGACGGACAAATCAGATTCATCGGTAGGCTATGTTCTCTTGACGGAAAAAACTGCATCGAAACAGATGAAATCTTTGACTGGAACGATTCTGAAAACTTCGGCGAAAAAATCGCTTTGAAGGTTTTGGAAAATGGAGGTAAGGAATTGATGGACGAAATTAGAAAAAACTTATAAGAATTAAATATCGCAAGGCGCAATATTTTTACCTTTACAATGTTAAAAGTCGCCAAGTTTGATCTTTGCGACTTTTTTATAATATTAAATTTACAATACTTCGCGGCTTTGCGATAAAATCAAATGAAAATCCTTTTTACAAAATCACTGGATAAAGAAAAAGTTTCTGAGAAATTGGGAACACTTGCACTGAGCGGAGTCGAAGTGTCGGTTGATTTTGTTGAAGTCATCAAGACTGAAATTTTAAAAACTAAAACTTTCGGTTTAAAAAACAACTCATTGATTTTCACCAGTGTGAATGGCGTAAAAGCGTTTTTCGAAAATGGATTTTCTCCAAATGAAAACTTTGCCGAGCCAAAAACGTATAACAAAATCTACGTTGTAGGTTCGCAGACCAAAAAGGAATTGAGAAAGCACAATTTCGGAACTTTTAAACTTTGTAAGAATGCCCAGGAACTGTCTCAGTTCATAACAGAAAATTCTGTGAATGAAAAATTCCTCCATTTTTGCGGCGATATTGCTTTAGACATCTTAGATGAAAAGCTTCCTTTGCAAAATATCTCGTACAGAAAAATTCCTGTCTATAGAACGGAATTACTTTATCCGAAAATCGATGAGAAATATCAGGCGATTGTTTTCTTCAGTCCGAGCGGAGTTCGTAGTTTTGCAAAGTTTAATCAATTTGGTGATGTTAAGATTTTTTCGATTGGAAAAACAACGACTTCCGAAATTAAGAAACTAACGGATAATAAAGTAATTACAAGCTCGAAAAATACTTTAGCTGATATTTTAAATTTGATTAAGATTAATTTTATTTCAGATAAAAAGCTTTAACGAATTGTAATATCAATTGCGTCGGGCTTCAGCCCGATGTTTATTATTAAAAGCAAAATAGGCTTTAGCCGAAACCTAAATTTTGACTAAAGTCTAATAAAAAATATATTTTTAAAATGGGCTAAAGCCCATTTCTATTGATATTGAGATATTATTACTTGTTGCATATTTTGCAACAACTGAAATATAAAAACTGAACTGTTACACTTTTTGCAATAGTTCGAAAAGATAAAATTAATTCGCAATTTGATTTTAAAGGAAGCTTCAGCTTTTGGAAATTTTGATTTGAAAGACTAAAATTGTATTTGCGAAGCGCGCCCCGACTTGAGCGGAAATCCTTTTTACGCAACGTAGTGAAGTGAAAAGATTGGGAGCGGAAGGCGGATAGAGGCGCCCAAACCTAACAAAGTGGTTCGACGCAAGTCAAAATAATATTAAAAATGATTAAAAACGACCTATATTTAAAGGCACTTCGCGGAGAAACCGTGGAAAGACCGCCAGTTTGGATGATGAGACAAGCCGGAAGATACTTGCCGGAATTCATCGCATTGCGCGACCAATACGATTTTTTCACCAGATGTCAAACGCCGGAATTGGCATCGGAAATCACGGTTCAGCCGATCAGACGATTTCCTTTGGATGCCGCGATTTTGTTCTCCGACATTTTGGTAGTTCCGCAAGCGATGGGCATCGATTTTAAAATGAAAGAATCGGTTGGACCTTGGCTGGACAATCCTATCAGAACGGCTCAGCAAGTTGAGGATGTAATTGTTCCTGATGTGAATGATACTTTGGGTTATGTTTTTGATGCGATAGAAATGACTTTGGAAAAACTGGACAACGAGATCCCGCTGATTGGATTCGCTGGTTCGCCTTGGACGATTTTCTGTTATTGTATTGAAGGCCGAGGTTCGAAGGATTTCAACATTGCGAAATCGTTTTGTTTTCTTCAGCCGGAAGCTGCGCACAAATTATTACAAAAAATCACGGACACAACGATTGCTTACCTGAAAAGAAAAGTGGAAAAAGGTGTTTCTGCGGTTCAGGTTTTCGATTCTTGGGGCGGAATGCTTTCACCAGCCGATTATCAGGAGTTTTCCTGGCAATATATCAATCAGATTGTTGAAGCATTGGCTCCGTTGGCTCACGTGGTGGTTTTCGGAAAAGGCTGTTGGTTTGCTTTGGACGAGATGTCGAAATCCAAAGCTTCTGCGGTTGGTGTTGATTGGACCATTACGCCAGAAAATGCTAGAAAATTCACGAATAATGCGGTGACGTTGCAAGGAAATTTTGATCCTTCAAGACTGCATTCTAAGCCGGAAGTGATCAGAACAATGGTACACGAAATGATTAACCGTTTTGGGAAAGATCAATACATTGTTAATCTCGGACACGGTATTTTACCTAATATTCCAGTAGAAAATGCCGAAGCTTTTATCAAAGCTGTGGTAGAATGGAAAGCATAGAAAAACCGAGCTAGTTGCTCGGTTTTTTGTTATTCTGTTTTTCCGGGAGCCGGCTGCATTGGTTTGGTTGCTTCATCATTGATGCCGTCTCGCCTTTGATTCATCTGATCTCTTGCTCTTTCATTCTCTATTTTTTGCTGATTGAGCTTGGTTGTATCAACTGAACGGTTCATTCCGTTTGGCTCAACAGTTTCAGGCGTTTTTGCATTAGCCTTATTCAGTTTCTTTTCTTGTCTGTTTTTTGCCGTGTCTTGCTGTGGTGTTGTCTGCGCCGTCAGAAACATGGTTCCGAAAATCATCATTGCGCCTGCCATTAACTTTTTCATAAAAATTATTTTAGTGTTGATTATCAAGACCAAACATTAAACCATTATAAAAGAAAATTTAGAAACAATAAGATTTTTGGGAAAACTTTAGCGTTCGCTTATTTATCCAGTAAGCTTCTCATTTTCTCTACAAAAACATAAGCTGCAGGACAGATCAATGTATTTTTAAGAGTCAGATTATTAATCTGATAGATCTTCTTCCGGTCTGTATGCGGATATTCTCTGCAGGCTTTGGGACGGACTTCATAGATGGAGCAAGTATTGTCGTCATTCAGAAAGAAGCAAGGTAAGTTTTGAAGAACTTTGTCATTGTCTTCATCTACTCTCAGAAATTTAGATTCAAAGTCTGCCGACTTCATCCTGAGATGTTTTGATATTCTCTCGATATCTTTTTCCGTGTAAAGCGGACCAGCCGTTTTGCAGCAATTAGCACATTTCAGGCAATCAATCTCCTCAAATGTTTCTTCGTGTTTTTCAAGAACAAGATAATCCAGATTTTTGGGAGGTTTCTTTTTCAGTCCTTCTAAGAATTTCCGGTGTTCTTTCTGTTTTTGCAGCGCCTGCTTTTTGTAGAGATCAAGATCCATTTTGCAAAATTAGCAGTTTTTCTCAGGAAAATACTAAATAATATAACACGCTCCAGATCAAAGAAAAAAATAGAGCAAACAGGAATGACGTTTTCAGATCCTGCCTGTCTTTCCTGATGAAGTGCTTATAAAGTGTGACAATCAGAAATGTAACAATCACCAATGCCGGCAGAACAGTAAATGTGAACATAGCCTTATGATTGTAAATTCAATCTTTCAAATGTATTAATTGCATCCAGATTGAGCACTGTTACGGTGTTTGTTTTGTCCGGTTTATACATTTTTACGAATTTTGCTCCATATACAATCTCATCCGAAGTATAACTGGTGCGCTGAAAAACATCACTAGAAAAAACACTGTCAAACGCTTTGACGTGAACAATAATCTCGACATCCGTATTAGTTAAATCTTCTTCAGTTAGACCGTAAAAAGGTGATGATTCGTCAATCTGATGTACTATAGTCCAGCTGAGAATCAAAGAAGTAATGCTGTCCAATTCCAGTTTGAGATTATAAAAGGAACTTTTCGGCTCTCCGTTTTCTATTGTTTCAAAGGTGGCGAGCAATGTTACCGAAGCATTGGTGAGCGATGTATTTTTGAAAGGCGCCATTCTGAACATCAGCGCTGTTTTATCTTTGTAGGGAGAGATCAGCGCATTTTCACTAAAACTAAGAAAAGCACGCGGCCTGGAAAATCTTCCATAGAACAAACCCGTTGCAATAGCAAATGCCAGTAAACCGAGAAAAGCTTCAAAAGTGGCAACCAGGCTTGCCATAAAACCAACCGGCGCAATTGTTCCGTAGCCGACTGTGGTAAACGTTTGTGAACTGAAGAAGAATACATCTGTAAACTCATTTACCAGATCACTCTTATCTATTCCCGTGAGATGCTCTATTCCGATAGAATAATAGACAAGTGCAAAAAAAACATTGACAATAATATATATTGCCACCAGCAAACCAATGAATTCCCATCTTTTGAGATCCAGCATGGTGTGGTACCAACTGTACCGGTTCAGGATATTGATGCCTTTCTTCCTGATGTTTGGCTGACCGTCTTTATTGATAAATCTGCCGGAAAAATTATCACCGTAACCTGTATCTTTGGTTGATTTTAAACTAGAAAAACTGAGTTTTGACATAATTGCAAATTTACATTTTAATTTGGCTTAATTTTGTACTATGAAAGATATTACTGCAAGAGGGGATGTAGAATTTTTAGTTGATCGGTTTTATGAAGAAATTGTACGGGATAATGTGATCGGGTTTTTCTTTACAGATATCGCAAAAATCGACCTCAGCAAGCATCTTCCGAAAATGTATAATTTCTGGGAAAGTATTTTACTTGGAAATCCTGTGTATGAAGGAAATCCGATGCGTGTTCATTTTCCGCTGAATGAAGTTACTGCGTTGGAAGAAAAACATTTCAACCGCTGGCTGCAGGTTTGGGAAAAAACCGTGCACGACAACTTTGAAGGTGATATTGCTGAAACTGCGATTACCAGAGCGCTGAATATCGCCAGAATCATGAATTTCAAAATGTCGAATGCAAGAAGTATTGAGTAACACAATTTTGGAGCGTCGAATTGCACGCAGCCCGGCCTGAGTGGAGCTCTTTTTCTGTTATTGCGATTGTACAAAAATTATAATAATTGCCTCACGTGGTTCGCAATGGCAGAAAAAAGCGGGAACGGAGGACGGAAAAGCTGCCCGAATAATTCTAAAAATTGAGGTTATGTAACTGGCAATCTACCCAATCGGTAAGCATATGAAAGAGTAATCCAACGCCAATAATCCTCAAATTACCTCTGAAAAATAAAAGTATGACATAGACACTCATTGCCCAATATGTATGTAACGGATGAAAATTAATGCTGCATCTGTCCGGCGCAAAAATAGGTGTACTCAGTAGATGATCTGCATCTACCAACATTGTTCCAAGCATAATGAAATAAGCCTTTTTCCAGTCTTTCCTGAAAAAGATGTAGGCCAAAACCAATGGAAAACCAAAGTGTAGAAAATAGTGGATGACTGGTCTTATATAATCCATTATATTCTTCCTTTCAGATAATTTTGTCTTAATCCTTCGTCTAATTTCTCAATCGCATAGCGGAGACAAGTTCTTGGCATATCCTTGTAACGAAGATTGAGAAAGTCCAATAATTCGGTTTCGTTTTCCTTTCCCATTTCTCGCAGCAACCAGCCGTTGGCTTTGTGCATCAGGTCGTGTGGATGTTTCAGATTTTTAAGCGCAAAAGTTTTGGTTAATTCAAATTGTCCTTTTTTGATGTGATGCATTGTTCCGACAATTGCCATTCGCATTTCCCACATATTCTCGGAATCTGATAATTTTTCCAATAACTTAGAGTCTTGATTTTCAAAACAATACCGACCTATAATTTTGTAACAGGATGTATCTACTAAGTCCCAATTGTTGATGTATTTTGTATGTTTCAAATAAAAATCAACAATCTCTTTTCTTACAGACTGATCTTTGGTTTTTTCGAATTTGTAAACCATCATTAACAAAGCTGTCAGACGATGTTCGTGGATTTTTGAAGATAAAAGCTGGCTGAGTTCTTTGAGAGAAATTGTATTGTAGAATTCTTTTGCTACAGATCTCTGATCCGGAACAGTGACGCCGATAAATGTATCACCTTCACCATATTCGCCTTTTCCTGTTTTGAAAAAGCTTTGCATAATTATGGCTTTTTCGGGAATAGCAAGTTCCTGAAGTGCTGTCTTTATTTCTGAGACAATAATCGATTGATTCATTTGTATTCGGAAGTTTCCATTATTTTTTCTTCTGTCGCAATCTTTTTAGGATTCGCCACTTTCGCAATCGTCAATCCCTGAACTATAATTGAAAATACAACCACACAATAAGTAATGCTGATGATAATTTGACTGTATTCATTGACCGGAATCGATAAGGCTAAGGCAATGGAAACGCCGCCGCGGATACCGCCCCAGACCAGAACTTTAACCGTTTGCGGGCTGAATCGGTATTTGAAGGCCATAAATTTGGTCGGAATAAATATCGCTATCCAACGTGCAAGAAGAACAATCATAATACAAATACCGCCGGCAATGAGATATTCATTTAAGTCTTTGATTAACAGCAACTCAAAACCAATAAATAAGAATAGAACCGCATTCATAATCTCGTCAATTAATTCCCAAAATTTGATAAGATAATCTTGCGTTTCGGATTTCATTTGGAAACTTTCGCTGAAATTCCCCATAAACAATCCGGCAGCAACCATTGCCAAAGGTGCAGAAATATGCATCTCGTGAGCAATCAAATAACCACCCATAACAACTGACAATGTGATGAGTACGGAAATGATATAATCATCCACAACCCGCATTGCTCTGGAAGCCGAATAGCCGAGAAGAACGCCTAAAAGTAATCCTCCTCCAGCCTCTCTTATGAGAAGAAGTCCTACATTTTCAACATTCAAATCAATGTCTTTTCCGATGGCTAATTGAAGAACCACCGTAAAAACGACAACTGCCATCCCATCATTAAACAAAGATTCGCCGGCAACTTTTGTTTCCAAAGATTTAGATACATTCGCCTGTTTCAGAATACTGAGAACTGCAACAGGATCTGTAGGAGAAATTAATGCTCCAAAAACCAAACAATAAATCAACGGCATTTGAACGCCAACCAACGGCAATAAGTAATAAGTTCCAAAAGCAACGGCAAAAGTTGAAATAATCACGCCCACCGTTGAAAAAATAACAACAGGCCCGAATTGTTCTTTCAAATCCTTGATATTGACGTGGATTCCGCCTGCAAAAAGCAGAAAGTTCAGCATTGCACCCATCAGAACTTCGGTAAAATCAAAGCTGTGAACCAATTTTGTAAGGCCACTCGTGGTTCTTGGTAAAAAATTATCGCCGGACGCCACCAAAGTTACCGATACGATAATTGCAATCACCATAATTCCAATGGTGCTGGGTAATTTTAAAACGCGATAATTGATGTAAGCAAACAAAGATGCTAAGACGATAAGAACTGAAAATGAGTAATATAACTCCATTTATTTCGTTGATGGTTTTTGGTTGATGGTTATTAGTTTCAACTATGCTTTTAAAATTTTCCTATTAATTTTCCTCATCATCAAAATACTCAAACAAGAAATCATTGTAAGGAAAACGAGAGATATGGATTCTGTGAACCTCATCATAAATCATTTTCTTCATTTCCGGGAAGTTCTCTTTGGTCAGTGCCGAGATAAAAACTGTCGGATGTTTGGACTTAGCCATCCACGTTTTTTTCCACTCCTCCAGTGAAATATTCTTTTTGGATGAAGGTGTCAAATCATCTTCATCTTTTTTCTCGTAACTGAAATCGTCAATCTTGTTGAAAACCATAATCATCGGTTTCTGATGCGAATCAATTTCCTGAAGAATCTGATTGACAGACGCAATATGGTCTTCAAAACTTTCGTGTGAAATATCAACAACGTGAATCAGCAAATCCGCTTCACGAACCTCATCCAACGTCGATTTGAAAGATTCCACCAACTGTGTCGGTAATTTTCTGATAAACCCAACTGTATCTGTCAAAAGAAATGGAAGATTCCCAATCACCACTTTTCTAACCGTCGTGTCCAAGGTTGCAAACAATTTATTTTCCGCAAAAACATCCGATTTAGACAGCGCATTCATCAAGGTTGATTTCCCAACGTTAGTATAACCCACCAAAGAGACACGCACCATTTTTCCACGGTTTTGTCGTTGGGTAGACATTTGTTTGTCAATGGTTTTGAGCTTGTCTTTCAGCAAAGTAATTCGGTCACGGATAATCCTTCTGTCGGTTTCGATTTCCGTTTCACCCGGACCTCGCATCCCGATTCCACCTTTCTGACGCTCAAGGTGAGTCCACATTCTTGTTAATCGTGGCAAAAGATATTGATACTGCGCAAGCTCAACCTGAGTTCTCGCATAGGAAGTCTGCGCTCTTTGGGCAAAAATATCAAGAATAAGATTGGTTCTGTCTAGTATTTTGACTTCCATTTCTCGCTCCAGATTCTTCAATTGCGAAGGTGATAATTCGTCATCAAAAATCACAGTTCCGATTCCGTTTTCTTTGACATACTCTTTGATTTCCAAGGCTTTTCCGCTTCCCACGAAGGTTTTGGAATCCGGTTGTGTGAGTTTTTGGGTAAATCTCTTATCTACTGTTGCGCCGGCTGTGAAGGCCAGAAACTCCAGCTCGTCCATATATTCTTTCAGCTTGCTTTCGTCCTGATTTTGAGTGACAAGGCCAACCAAAACCGCTCTTTCATACTGATGTTCTTTCTTTTCTAACATTTAAAATTGATAATTTTCTGATTCTGACAAGATACTATTTTTGAACAAAAAAACCAAAGAATATCTTTGGCTCTTTTAATTTTCTTCTAACGCAAAGTCGCAAAATTTGCACTTAAGTTAATCTTATAAAAGTCGCATATAAAATTTATAATTTGGGACTTTTTGTGTGTGGATTTTCAAAATATTTTTGCGACTTTGCGATTAATCTACTTAACTCACAAGTGTTGCAGTCAATGATTTCTCAAAACTGAATGCCTGACTCACAGGACAATTTTCTTTGGCATCCTGCGCAATTTTCTGGAAATCCTCTTCCGAAATTCCCGGGATTTTAGCAGTCAGTGTAAGTTCCGACAAAGTGATTTTACCTTCCACCAAACTGATTTTGCAATCGGTTTCCAGACTTTCCGGTGTGTAACCTGCTTCTGTCAATAGCGCTGAAGTTTTCATTGTGAAACATCCTGCGTGAGCTGCTGCCAATAATTCTTCCGGATTGGTTCCGACACCTTCCTCGAAACGGCTTTTGAATGAATATTGAGTTTCATTCAGCGTTGTACTTTGTGTTGTCAGAACACCGCTTCCGTCTTTTACTGTTCCTTTCCAAACAGCTTTTGCACTTCTTTTCATAAGTTTTATTTTGGTTTGATTATATTATTTTATCAACGCAAAGGCGTTATCTTTCTATATTCAAAGTTTTAAGTCGGTAATGGAATCATTTATCATTCATCAATTATTGCTCAATCCCAATCTGCAGCTACAAATTTCATCGAGGTCATTCCGTCTGTTAAGGTTAAGAAATGCCCTTCGATTTTGTATTGATTCATTTTTGGTAAATCTTTACCAAACAGTTCCTCTAGCTTCATTCTGCCGTCACAATACATCATCGTAGAGCCAACACCTGAAAATTTAGCTTTTCCTTGATTGAATTCTCCCGTGAAAAACATTCCGTTACAGCCCATTTTTGCAGTATACCGGTTGGGTACATCAGAATTTTTCGTCAAATCCATATTGGCTTCTAGTTTTACAAGTTCATCTTTCGTAAAACCCTTGTATTCAACCAACATCCATTTTCTGTGAATATTTTCCATTGTAGTAGCGGAATGATTCGATGTTTTACAAGAATACATTAAAAACACTAAAAATGATAAAACACCGATTGTTTTTAGAAATTTCATCTTTTCAAATTTACTCATTCTGTGTGCCAAATTCATACCATTAGATGTAAAATAATCATTAAATTAGCCAGCAAAATAATATTCTCAATGAAAAAAATATTTTTAGCATTGACCCTGATTCTGGGCTATGCACAAATGAGAGCTGACGAAGGGATGTGGCTTCTGATGCTCGTAAAACGTCTGAACGGAGTGGATATGCAGAAAGAAGGCCTGCACCTCACGCCGGAAGAAATTTATTCTGTAAACAACTCCAGTTTGAAAGATGCCATCGTAAGTTTTGGTGGTTTCTGTACCGGTGAGATCGTTTCTAACCAAGGTTTGATTTTTACCAATCACCATTGTGGTTACGATGCTGTTGCAGCAGCTTCAACGCCTGAAAAAGATTATCTGAAGAACGGATTCTGGGCAATGAAACCTAATGAGGAATTCAATGCTAAAGGTTTGTACGTGAGATTTTTGGTGAGAATGGATGACGTTTCTGAGAGAATCAACTCCAAACTGAACAACAATATGTCTGCTGCTGAGAGAAAAGCAGTCATTGATGCCGAATATAAAGCCATCCAGACAGAAAATTCTGAGAACGGAAAATACACGGTTGTTGTAAGAGATTTCTTTAACGGAAACGAGTTCTATTATTTTGTTTATCAAGACTATAAAGACATCAGATTAGTTGGCGCGCCGCCTTCATCATTAGGGAAATTCGGTGGTGATACAGACAACTGGGAATGGCCAAGACACACTGCAGATTTCACTGTTTTTCGTGTTTACGCCGATGCTAACGGAAACCCTGCGGAATATTCTGAAACCAACACGCCATTGAAACCAAAACATTTTTTACCGGTTTCCTTGAAAGGTTACAAGCCTGGTGATTTCACAATGATTTTGGGTTATCCGGGAAGAACCAACCGTTACCTGACGTCTTACGGCATCGAGCAAATGGTGGACAAAGATTATCCGGCTTGGGTAGAAGCGTCTAAAGTGGCAATGGATGTGATGAAGAAGTATATGGACAAGGACAAAGCGACTCAGTTAGATTATGCTTCTCAGTACGCAAGTGTTGCCAATTACTGGAAAAACAGACAGGGAACAATTGATGCCGTAAAGAAAAACGGAACAGTTGCTGAGAAACAAAAACTGGAGCAGACTTACAATCAGTGGGCAGCGCAGTCTCCAAATGAGCAAACTTATTATAGTGTTTTACCGGAAATCAAAGCTTATTATCAGCAAGTTTCAGGAAGAAATGTAGAGAGAAATTATGCAGGAATTTTACAAAGAAATGCACATTATATTGCTACAGCGTATCAATTAGGTAGTCTTTTCAAAACGTATGCTGACCAGGACGATGCCGGAAAAGCTGCGATGAAACAAAAAGTCCTGGATGCTGTTGATAAAGCGTATGACGGTTTTCACGACAATGTGGAAGGCGATATGCTAGTAGCTTTGACCTCTCTTTACAAAACAAGAGTTGCGAAAGAATTTGCTTCCCCAACAATTTTGGCTGCTGATGTAAACAATCTTTCTACAATGGCTTACGAATCTGTTTTTGCTAATAAAAAATCGGCTTTGGCTTTTATCAACAATCCCGACAGATTGAAAATTGATGCAGACAAACTGAGACAATTTGCCAACGGCATTGTTGAAGACCAAAAATTAGGATTGGAAAAATATTCTAAAGTCGATGAGAATTTTGCTAAAAACAGCAGACTATTTTTAGACGGACTTAGAAAAGCGCAACCAGAGAAAAAATTCTATCCGGATGCTAACTCTACAATGAGATTAACTTACGGAACAATCGAAACTTTACCTGAAAGAGCAGACAGAAATTACAAAGGCATCAAGGAAAACTATTATACCGACATTAACGGAATGGTTGCCAAATACAAAAAAGGCGACGAAGAGTTTGACCTTCCTCAGAAAGTTCTGGACCTTGCCAAGAAAAAAGATTACGGTCAATATGCAGATAAGAAAGGTGGATTTATGCCAATTAACTTCTTGTCTAACAATGACATCACAGGCGGTAACTCCGGTTCACCAATCATCGATGGAAACGGTCATTTGATTGGTCTTGCTTTCGACGGAAACAGCGAAGCGTTGAGCGGCGATATCGTTTTCGAACCAAAATTGCAAAGAACGATTAATGTAGACGTTCGTTATGTGCTTTGGATTATCGACAAATATGCCGGTGCAACAAGACTTATCAGCGAATTAACTTTGGTAAAATAAACCTATCATCGAAAATATAACGAGCCACCAAAATTTGGTGGCTTTTTTGTTGGTTGTACTTCCATAAAGCTTTTTATAATTTTTTGTAAATTAGAGAAATCAATTTTATGAGTTTAAAAACATTACTTCATTGGTCTTATATTTTCCCGGTTTTATCATTGATCTATTATTTACTCGGTGTGACGGATGACAGTCCGCTTCTGGCAGCTTTAGGAGGATTATTACTAATTGCAGCTGTCCTTTCGGCTGTTCATCATGCAGAAGTTGTTGCCCATAAAGTAGGCGAACCATTCGGAACCATTATTCTGGCCATTTGTATTACAGTTCTGGAAGTCGGGCTCATTGTTTCACTAATGATGGCGGGCGGAAATCAGGCTGCAACATTGCCAAGGGATACTGTTTTTGCTGCGATAATGCTAATCCTGAACGGGATTCTCGGCGCCTGTCTGCTGGTTGGCGGTGTAAAATTCAAAGAACAGTTTTTTGCGCGGTCCTCTGGAAATATGGCTTTAATAGGATTGGTTGCCATTGTTGTGATGACTTTAATTTTACCTAACTATACTACCAGTGAGATAACGCCTTCTTTCAATAATTCTCAACTCATTTTTTTCTCAGTAGCTTCGCTTGTGATTTACGGAACTTTTTTAATGGTTCAGACCGTCCGTCACAGGAACTATTTTCTTCCCGAAGGTGATGAAGACACGCACGCTGAACCACCTTCCAACCTCACTAGTTTCACTAGTTTATTTTTTTTGATTCTCTGTTTGGGCGTAGTCGTATTTTTAGCCAAATCTCTTTCTCCACAGATTGAAAATGTAGTTCAGAGCTTTGGCGCTCCGGAATCGCTTGTCGGTGTTATCATTGCAGCTGTTGTATTACTTCCGGAAGGATTGGCTGCCATAAAAGCTGCCAGAAGAAACCAATTCCAGACGAGTCTTAATCTGGCGCTTGGGTCTGCCTTGGCAAGCATTGGGCTTACGATTCCTTGTGTGGCCGTGGTTTGTATAATGTTTGATTTGCCACTTGTTCTAGGTTTGGATACAAAATCGATGATTCTTCTTGGGCTTTCATTGTATACCGTAATGCTTTCCCTTAATCGTGGCAAGACCAATGTTCTCTACGGCGTTGTGTTGCTGGTCAATCTTTTTGCTTATGTTTTTACGGTTATCGTGCCTTAAATTTTATATTTTTGAGGAATGAAAAGCTACGAAACCGAAAGATTAATTCTCAAACCTGCAGAAGTACAGGACACGGATTTTTTCCTCGAATTATACAATATGCCGTCGTTCATCCAATACATTGGTGACCGGAATCTCCGCACGAAAGAAGATGCAGAAAATTACATCACGAGTCGATTTCTTCCTCAAATTGAAAAATTGGGATTTGGAAATTATGTTGTGATTCTGAAAGAGGACAACACAAAAATTGGTGCTGTCGGGATTTTTGAAAGAGAAGGTCTCGATGTCCTCGATATTGGTTTTTCTTTTTTGTCGAAATATGAAGGCAAAGGCTTTGCGTATGAATCTGCCAATAAACTAAAAGAAGTTGCCGCAACAGATTTCGGCGTTCATAAAATCTCTGCGATTACAACGAAAGATAATTTTTCTTCACAAAAATTAATTGAAAAATTAGGATTGAAATTCCAGAAAATGGTAACGATTCCTGAGGATGATGTTGAGCTGATGTATTATGAAAACCAGATTTGAATTACCTCATCGCATAGAAATCATTGAAGCAAAGAAATTAATTGGTTTTAGCACCTCGACTTCTTTTCAGGATGATAAAACGCCAGTTCTCTGGGGACAATTTATGATGAGAAGGAAGGAAATATCTAACAGAATTTCCAATCAATTATTCTCACTTCAAATCTATCCTGAGCATTTTACACCGGATCAATCGTTCAAGAAATATGCTTTGGCAGAAGTTTCTGATTTTGACAATATTCCAAATAATTTTGACACCTTCGAATTAGAAAGTGGAAAATATTTGGTTTTTAGCTACAAAGGCAGATCGGAAAATGCACCTCAAATCTTCACTTACCTATTTCAAAATTTCATTCCGAAGAATCAATTCGAAGTGGACAACAGACCGCATTTTGAGATTTTCGGAGACGATTACAATCCTAATGATGATTCTGCGGATGAAGAGATTTGGATTCCCGTGAAATAGTGAGCTATATCAATATAGAATATGTCCAAATCTTATTAATACCTGTCGATTGACGTTCCGGAATCATCCGCTGCGGTTGTTTACCTATTCACCGAGGTTCTGAAGCTCTGCCGACACCTCAGGCAACGTATAATTTGGGGTTCGGGACCTGTCGGATCACATCGGCAACCTCACGCAATATGTCTATAACCATAAAAGACCTGTTCATAACCCCGCGCGACCATTAAAGAACTTCAAGCAACAGGTAACGAACCTATTTCTATATGTTTTTATGCTAAAATCTGCGCAGCGTGGTCTTTGGTTTTCACTTTGTCAATAACTTGAATACAAACTCCATTCTCATCAAAAACAAAAGTCGTTCTCACGATGCCCATAAATTCTTTGCCCATAAACTTTTTCAGTTGCCAAACTCCGAATTTTTCAATCACATCGTGATCTTCATCGGCGATGACATCAAATGGCAATTCATATTTATCCGTAAAGGTTTTTTGACGTTTTACAGAATCTGCACTCACGCCAATCAACTGAAAACCTTTTTGTTTCAAAACCGAATAATTATCTCTCAAATTACACGCTTCCGCCGTACAGCCCGGCGTGCTGGCTTTTGGATAAAAGAATACCACGAGTTTTTTGCCTTTCAATTTTTTAGAATCGATTTGTTCTCCGTTTTGATTTGTTCCAACAAATTCCGGTAAAGAATCGCCAAGCTTCAACATAATTTTTATTTTTGTTGATACAAATTTAGCATCAATATGACGAAAAAGCAAAGAGCCAAGATTGTTCAGGAAGAATTAGAAAAATTATATCCAGAAGTTCCGATCCCTCTCGACCATAAAGATGCTTATACACTGATGGTTGCTGTAGCATTGTCTGCGCAGACCACAGACAAAAAAGTGAATCAAATCACGCCGAAACTTTTTGCCGTTGCTGATACACCTGAGAAAATGGCAAAGTTGAGCATTGAAGAAATCAAGGAGCTCATAAAAGAAATCGGACTTGCCAACTCCAAAGCGAAAAACCTAAAAAAAATGGCGGAAGTTCTGGTGGAAAAACATAACTCTGTAGTTCCTCAGACATTTGAAGAATTGGAAGAACTGGCTGGTGTTGGGCATAAAACCGCTTCTGTAGTAATGAGTCAGGGTTTTGGTTTTCCGGCGTTTCCAGTTGACACACATATTCATAGGCTAATGACTCAATGGAAATTGACTTCAGGAAAAAATGTTGTCGAGACCGAACGTGATGCCAAAAATCTTTGGGATGAAAGCGTATGGAATAAACTTCATCTTCAGATTATTTTTTACGGAAGAGAATATTCTCCGGCGAGAGGAAATCAGGAGAAAGATTTTCTGACTAAAATGTTGTTTGAAAAATAAAAAATTTCTCTTAAAAAAAAGGAGGAATTTAATTATTTATCTTTTGCCCAAAGATCCATTTTTCTTTCCAAAACTTCCAGCGGAAGACAACCTTGACTCAAAACCTCATCGTGGAAAGCTGCCAGATTGAATTTTTTACCCAACTGCTTCTGGTATTTATTTCTCAGTTCGCGAATTTTCATTGCGCCTGTTTTGTAGCTCAAAGCTTGCCCCGGCAAAGCCATATAACGCTCCACTTCTGCCGTTGCGCCAGCTTCGTCATAAGCAACATTACTCAGGAAATATTTGATGGCTTCTTCCCTAGACATTTGTCCCGTATGGATACCTGTATCGATAACCAAACGAACCGCTCTGAGCATTTCATCACTCAACGAACCCATTTTTTGGTATGGATCTGTATAAAGACCAAACTCCGGACCGAGAGACTCACAATATAAAGCCCAGCCTTCGCCATAAGCGCCAATCCAGCCGAATCTCATAAACTTTGGCAGTTTCATATTCTCCTGCTGAAGTGAAATCTGATAATGATGTCCGGGTATAGCCTCGTGTAGGAAAAGAGATTCCATCCCAGATGTTACATTGAACTTTTTGGGATCCGGGATTGGTGTGTAAAAAATTCCCGGTCGCTTCCCATCCGGACTTCCCTGAATATACTCTGCACTGGCACTCGCTTCACGGTATTTTTCGGTTTGTCGGATTTCGAACGGAGTTTTCGGCGTTACGTTGAACATCGTTTTTAGCTTCGGCGTGATTTTATCCAGAATTGACTGAAAGCCAGCCAAAACCTCAGCAGATGTTTTATAAGGCATCGCTTTCGGATCTGTCTTGACATAATTTAGAAATTCTTCAATAGAGCCTTTAAACTTTACCTGAGTCTTTACTTTTTCCATTTCCTTACGGATTCTCGCGACCTCTTCCAATCCGGTTTTATGAATCTCATCCGGTGTTTTATCTGTTGTTGTCCAGCTTTTAACATAATAAGCATAAACATCATTACCATTTGGCAAAGCAGTATAACCATCTGTGATTCTTGACTTTGGCAAATATTCTTTTTCAAGAAAATCAGCCATTTTCAGATAGGCAGGAATTAATTTATTTTTGATAGCATCCTGGTAAAGCTTAGCATATTTATTAGCAATAACTGGTTTGAAATCTTTTGGAAGATTTTTGATAGGACCATAGAAAATATTCTTTTCAATGTCTGTCGTGGTTATTTCTTCAGCCTTCATCTGCGGAATCATTTTTACAACTAGTGCTTTCGGCAGCACAACATTATTTTTGATTCCGGCGCGAAAATTCTCAATAGCAGAATCCATCCATGCCGGAAAAGCCTCAATCCTTTTCAGCCAGTTATCATAATCCTTCTCTGTTTTGAAAGGCTGAATCCCTGTACCGCTTCCGAGCATCGGAAAAGTAAGCGGAAGCCCGTCGAACTGTGTAAACGGTATATATTCCGGGTGATAAGCATAACGTTCCTGCTTATCAATCAATGTGTATTCCAGAACATCATAAACTACTTTATGATCATCGTCCAGATTATTATAATCGATTGACTTCAGCTGATTCTGCACAGAATTATAGAAAGCAATTTCTCTTTTAATGAAATCCTGGCTGAGATTATCCGGAAGAAGATCATTGTACCTGGCGTCTCCCTGAGAGGTTGCTTCCAAAGGATAAAATTTCAAATATTCATTATAATAATTAGCCGCAACAGAATCCAGATCGGAAGCGGATGAACCAATCGTAGTTTTCATTACGGGAGAATCATCTTTTTTGCAGGAAAAGAAACAATAAGCCAATATGGTTATACATACAATTTTACACAGATGCTTCATTGAATAGAGATTTGATATTGTAAATATAAGATTTTAAAATGCATTTTGGGATGCCATCCACCAGCAGAACAAGTAATAATTTTATAAAAATTCTATAATTCATCTTTTTCTTAACACTATTAATAAAAATAATCAACAAAAATTTTTCAAATTCAATCAAATTTTTATCTTTGTTAAGCACAATTTAAACTATCAACAACTCAATATCCTTATAATGAAAGGAATATTAAAGATCTATCATCCGGAAGAAACTCTGAAATATTTTATCAGAAACACCTATTGCAAATCCGTTTATCTCAATGCACAGAATTTCTTGGAAGTAGAAATCATCACGGATGATTCTCTGGAACATGTGGATGACGATTCCTTACAATACCAATTCCCACAATTATCGCTTAACATTTCCGAATTTCCAATAGCCGAATCTGAACTGGAAGGAAAAACTTTTCTTGTAGACGACACAGAAGAAGACACTTACACAGAAGTTGATCTTTATGACGATGATGAAGCTTTTCTCTATGATAACGATCTGAGCTTTTCAAAAAATGATAAAGATGAGCTGGAGCTTTGCTGGAAAGGAAATGTTACAGATTTTTATACAGGATCCGAAGAGCCGATTCCTTTCAAGCTCAAGTGTAACTTTCGTCAGGACGACATCGAAGTGGACGATTAATCCTTCTCCAAAAAATAATAATTATATTTACGATTCGTTATAAAACTAATTATAACGAAAATAGTTGATTGGGATGTATCAGGATCTGGATGATATCGTTTTTGAAGACCGGCATAAAGCTTATGGCGCTTACGAATTTCGTAAACATTACGAATTTACACTGACTAAAGCACTCGTAGTCGGGATGTTTATTTTCCTGATTATCTTCTTTATTCCGGCGACAATCATCAAAGCTCCAAAAAAAACAGCTGTGAATAGTGAAAGAATCATTCCCGTAGAACTTACGGAAATGCGCATTAACTACGGCGATAACCGAAATGGAAAAGGAAATGAAGAGCCAAAAGAAGAAACAGGAAGTCCCGCTCCGATTATTGATAAAAAAGAGGAAAAAGATATCATTACAGAAACAGCCAAAACCTCTAAAGAAAAAGCTGAAAAAGACATTCCTGACAATGTAGTTCCTACACCAACCAGGATCAAAAATCCGCCCGTAACTGCCAAAAAATCAAACGATAAACCTAATTCTAACACTGCAGCTAACTCAGCCAAAAACACAACCGGTAAAACCGTCGTAAAAGGTGATATCAAAAAAGAAAATACAACCGGAGACGGCCGTGGAAATGCCGCAATTGGTAACCTGCTGAAAGGCAGAGGAACCAAATCCGGCTCGCAAGGCAATGGCAACGGTCCCGGAAACTATGGTGATCCTTTGGGAGGCGATGGTGACGGAACAAGTCTGATAGGTGTGGACAGAAAACTGGTCGGTTTCATCCCCGGAACGATGGGACGAGGCGGCGCGCAACCTAACCACGACTGTTCTGCAAGCGGCAGCATTACCATTTCTTACACTGTGGACAAATCCGGAAAAGTAACTTCCGCAAGACGACAAAGTGGTGTCTCAGACCCTTGCGTGGTAAGTACCGCAACAAGTTGGGTAAAACAATACGTAAAAGCAGAATCTGCAAGCGTACCTTCCAAAGGAACTTATAAAATTGTTTTTTAAAATCCGATTTTTGATAAAATTCATTGAGATCAATTCGGGTTAATCATTACTAATTCATAAATTTGAAACTCATTAAAACAAATAAAAAATATGGTTAAGCAAAATCTTTCTGTTTGGGAATTTTTATTTGGCGGAGGCTTATTAAGCGTTTGTCTTGTGATTATTCTTTTATTTCTCGGAATCGCAGCCATTTTTTTCTTTGTTCAAAAACTGGTTGCACTTAACAGGGAAAACCGCGTAGATCCTTATCTCCTGAAAAATGTTAATGACCTGCTGAATGACGGCCGAATCCAATCCGCCATAGATTTCTGCAGAAGAGACAATTCACCGGAATCCAGAAGTGTGGAAAAAGGACTTTCCAGATTAGGAAGGCCTGTTGGTGAAATCTCAAACGCTATGGAAACCCACGCTCAAATAGAACTCAACAGAGCCGAAAAGAACATCAACTTTCTCGCAACGCTTTCCGGTGCTGCGCCTATGTTGGGACTTTTAGGAGGCGTTTTAGTTTTGGCTTCCGCATTCGGGGCTATATCCAAATCAGATACTGTAATAGCGCAAAACCTTTTGGCTGCAGATTTCTACAAAGCGTTAGCGCCAACAGCTGTCGGATTAATTGTCGGATTTTTGTCGTATATCTTTCACAACATATTGGTCTCCAAAGTAGATTATTTGCTGATGAAAATCCAGTATCACACGAACGAATTTTTGGATATCATCAATAAGCCTTCATAAACAATGGAATTCCGAAGAAGAACAAAAAAATTATCCGGGCTGCCGATTGCGTTTTACGTGGTTGCGCTCTTGTTTTTTGTACTTTTATTTTCCTTCAATTCCGGATATTATAAAACTTCCGAGAAGGCAAAACCTGTCATTACGGAAATTCCAAAACCAAAAGAAGAACCAAAACCAGATTCTCTTGCCAAACCGGAAATCTACGTTCCGGATATAGAAGTATTACCGCCAGACACAGTTTCTGTTGCCGAGTCAAAACCTAAAGAAGAAGCTACCACCGAAAACAAAAAAACGGACGAAAAGAACAAAACCACGGCTAAGAAAGAAGATACGAAAGATTCTAAAACTGTGGATTCCAAAGAAGAAAAAATTACCAAAATCGGTAAAGACAGGACACTTACAGCATTCATTCCCGGAACAATGGGGAAAGCCGGAAAACTTCCTGCTCACAATTGCAAAACCAAAGGCCAGCTGGTAATGTTTTTCTCGGTTGATAAAAACGGAACTGTCACCAACGCAGGAAGAAGCAGCGGAATCAAAGATGCCTGCAATATTACGGCTGCGGTGATCTGGATGAAGCAATACGTGAAAGCGAAAAAGTCTGCCAACATTTCCCAGGGAACTTACACCATTGTTTTTTAATTGATTTGGGCGCCATTTCCGGCTGTCACTACTCGCTTTTTTATTTTTCCCCACGCTTTTTCCTCATCCAAAAATAAAAAGAGCTCAAACATGCCGTTCCATCCGGGGCGCAGTTTTGTCATTTCTTTCATCTTTCTACCAAAACAGAAATTTTTCAACATTTTAATTAGAATTCTTATTGTTATCTTAAATTTGTATTTCACTTCAGACTATGACTCCAAAAGATTATCAGGAAGCCGTGGAATGGCTTTTTGTGCAGATGCCTAATTATCAGATTGATGGGCAAAAGGCCTACAAACCAGGACTAGATAACATTAGAAAACTTTGTGATTTTTTCGGAAGTCCACAGGATAAAATCAAAACCGTTCACATTGGCGGAACCAACGGAAAAGGTTCTACTAGCAATATGCTGGCTTCCGTTCTTCAGAAATCTGGCTATAGAGTTGGACTTTATAATTCGCCGCATCTGATTGATTTCACAGAGCGAATCAAAATCAATGGAAAAAATTGTGAAAAGGAATTTGTTTACGATTTCATCCAAAAACTCAAGCATTTACCGGAAGACATTCGCCCTTCTTTTTTTGAATTTACGACCATTATGGCGTTCGAATATTTTTATCAGCAGAACGTGGATGTTGCGATTATTGAAGTCGGTTTGGGCGGCAGATTAGATTCAACAAATATTATATTACCTCTGGTTTCAGCCATTACCAATGTTCAGTTGGACCATCAAAATATTTTGGGAAACACGATCGAAGAAATCGCAAAAGAAAAAGCGGGAATTGTAAAGGAAAATATTACAATCATTTCTGGTGACGAAAATCCTGTTGTAAAAGAAATTATCCTGCAAAAAGCAATTGAAGTCAATGCTGATTTTACTGATGCTACAGAAATCAAAACGGGTTTGACTTCGGATTTAAAAGGTAATTATCAGAAGAAAAACATCCGTGTTGTTCTGGCTTTAGTGGCTGAACTACGAAAGCAAGATTTCCAAATCAGTGAAGAAAATCTGGAAGCCGGACTTTTAAACGTTCATCTAAACACCAATTTCATAGGCCGTTGGTTTGAGTTCTCAAAGGAACCCTTGACAATTTGTGATACAGGACACAATCAAGCAGGATTGGAAGAAGTATTCAAGCAATTGAATGAATACTCTCAATCAAAACATATCATTTTAGGCTTTGTCAATGATAAAAAAATCGATGACGTGATTCCGATGTTGCCAACCGAAGCGCAGTTCTATTTTGTAAAACCAAGCGTTGGCAGAGGAAGACATCCTGAAGATTATGAAAAGTTGTTGAAAAAATCCAACTTGAATTATAAAATTTTTGGGTCAGTTCAGGAAGGCTATCTTGCTGCAAAACAGAATTGTAAAAAAAATGAAATGATTTTTGTTGGTGGTAGTAACTTCGTAGTGGGAGATTTTTTAGAAAAAAATTTGTGAATATTGTAAGAAGTTGTATATTTGCACCACTCTAAAAGAGAATTAGAGGGTTCTTAGCTCAGTTGGTTCAGAGCATCTGGTTTACACCCAGAGGGTCGGGGGTTCGAATCCCTCAGGACCCACAAAAAAGGAACGAAACCTTTTCAAAAAATTCGGGTTCTTAGCTCAGTTGGTTCAGAGCATCTGGTTTACACCCAGAGGGTCGGGGGTTCGAATCCCTCAGGACCCACAAAATCTTCCAAGAAATTGGGAGATTTTTTTTTGCACTATTTGTAAATTCTATCCTGAGAATACCTCAATCAATTTTACATCGGCATTTCTTCTAATCTTGGAGAAAGATTCAAAAAAAATCGGTTCAATCACAAAGATTTTTACCTCAAAAATGAAGGATTCAAAAATTATTCACACACAAAAATTTGAAAATAGAACTTATTCACTATTTGTATATTCATTCTTCGAGATTCTTAAATTAATTTTTATCGGTTATTCAAAGCCATAGATTCAGCAAATTGAGATATTGATCTTTTATTACTTATTCATAGATTTTGAAGAAATTTAAAATTAATTGTACAACTGTTTCTTATTAATTGATAATAATAGAATAATTAAGAACGTAAGCGTATAAAAATTCATCTTCAACTGTTCTTTATTTTATAAACTAAAATCCTCATCTCAAGTCATTTTTTAGTCAATATTAAACATATAACTATCTCAGATTTTTTCTGTCATTAAGTTATTATTGACACGCAAATCAATTCATTTTTCAGACAAAATTAACCACAAAATACTATAAATCAGAATATTAACTATGTATATAGAATGTATATATATATAATTTATGAACTAATTGTTAACATTTTTAATTTAGGCCAATGAAGATATGATGAGAAAATTGCAATCTCACATAACACAAAGTTTAAGAAATTAAAATATATATAAATGAGAAGAACACTATCCTATCTGGCCATTTTCAGTATTACTATGTTCAGTGCTCAATCTCAAAAAATTGAGGTTACCAGTAATATTGATGGACAGAAATTAGAAGTAAATGGCAAACCGTTTATTGTAAACGGGATGAATTGGGATTACTACCCTGTTGGAACCAATTACAATTATAATCTTTGGAAGCAGTCAGACGACTTTATCAAAAAAGCACTTGATAACGACATGTCTTTGCTGAAAAATATGGGCGTAAATACAATACGTGTTTACACAGGAATTCCGGCAAAGTGGATTACTTATATC
>JAEXJU010000144.1 GCA_023448955.1 Bacteroidota bacterium | reverse complement strand
CAGATGAACAGCCTGTCTATATTTACTACACAAAAGTGTATTTTTAAAAATATGCGTACAATCAGAGTGAATAAAACATTAGTTTAGAGTTAAATAAGAGATGCTTGTTTTTTCTCTGCTGTACATTTGTTAAAATTATAAACTATTCATAATTATTATGCTAAAAATAGGACTAGTCTTTATGGGAAGTCTGCTATCCCTTATATTCAACTGTTACGGGCAGAGCAATTATATGTCTAGCGGCTATATTTCACTTATCATAAAAGGAGCGTCACCGCATGATTTGAAAAACCTGGAAGTAGATGGCCCTTTTATGAGTGATCCTTTACAAGGAGACCGGCCGGTTACATTTAGAAGCGTCAATGATTCGACTCTTTTACTATCCGAATTTACATTTGGCCCTGCTTCGGTTTTTTTTAGGATAAATGGTCGCTACCTCTCGACTATTCTGCTTCCGAATGAAACTAATGTTATTAACCTTCATGTAACCGATTCCGCCAATTTTGATCTAGATTACCATGGTTCTTACAAGGAGATTTTTGACAATTCTGGTCTGCAGGAAAAGCTCATCATGAAAATGTTTTCCTACAAGCCGAGAGTAAAGAAAGAGAAAGCTAAATTTGCTTCTGAAAAGGAATTCACAGAAGTTAAAATGCTTCATTTGAATCAGATGAAAGATTCTTTGCTGAAAAATACTCCTTCTCAATTCCTACGAAATTATTATTCAAAACTGATAGAAACATTTCAGATTACACCACTCTTAAAAGACTATAGAACAAGTCTTTTGAACTACTATAAAATGCTAGGTATAGATGACAAAAAAGAAATCAACTTACCGGTTAGAACACGTTCATATTATGATAATCTCATTACATCTGGCTATTTAGACTCACTTAGTTTACTTCCGTCAGGCTATTTTGATCTTTTGCTTACTATTCAAAAGGATACGCTTTTGGAATTGCCTGATATTTTGAAGACTGGCCCTACTGTTTTTACAAAAAGCCTCAAAAAGACGTTTAAATATTTGTCTCAGGACGATCATAATCTTTTTTATGATATGATGGCTGCTAGTGCATATATTAACGCCATAAATCAAGGACAGCAATTAAGCGATCAGAATCTGTACGATATCATTGCATACTTTAAAAATAAACAATTAAGCAGTTATATTTTGCATCGATCAGCTATCAGCCTGCTTAATCAGAAGAAGAAGAATGGAGAAGTGTTCTTTCTTCCATTCGAAAAAGAAAATGATGATGTTTTAAACAATATACTGGAGAAATATAAAGGAAAAGTTCTGTTGGTTGACTTTTGGGCAACCTGGTGCGGCCCCTGTCTTGCTGCTTCCCCAGCGATAGAAAAGGTTAAAAAACGATTTGAAAATAGGGATGATATTAAATTCATTTATCTAACTGACGAAACTTCAGACCGCAATAGATTTTATGAACTGACTGAAGTCCTCAAGGGTGAGCATTATTATCTTTATAAAAACCAATTTGAAGCAATTAAGAAGAAATACAACTTTGAAGCAATTCCTAGTTACGTCGTTTTCGATAAAAATGGAAATATGAGTCAAGCAAGTACCGCTCCGGATAATTTGGAAGAAGTTGCCAAAACCTGGATAGAGAGCGTGCTTTAATTTTACCAAAACTTGTGTTTTGCATCCGATTAGTCAAAAGCAAGAATTATAGGTTTCGCTGTCTTTGTAAGCAAATAAAATAGATTATGAAAAAGATTCTCTCTACTTTGATCATGGTAGTATCTATATCGGCTCTTTTTGAGGCTAGTGCTCAAACACGAAAAAACAATAATTATGACTTTTTTGATACTGTCGTAAATAGCCATAATCAGATTTTTCCGTATTCAGGTATTCCATCTGCTATAGAAATGATTTTAAAGTATTGTAAAGTAGTGAATTTTAACTTTTACGACCTGCAGAACGAATGGCAAAACAAAGCCGATGGTTCTTTTCGGGACTTTGATAATAGAAAAGTATTCGGAATTACTTTTTCTCAAAAATTTAAGCTGCCTCGGGATGAAAACTTTCCGTTAGACAGTCTCTTTCAAACAATAGAAAATGAATTGAAGTCTGGTAAAAAAGTAATTATTTCACTGCAGGTTGACACGGGTTGGTCTATTTTTGTTGTTTATAAGCAAACCCCGGATGGAGAGTTTGTCTCGTACAACAAATTTGGGAGCCACACAATAATACTTCGAAATACAAAAGAAATTATAAGAAAAACTAATGGTACTGAAATTATGACATACAATTTTCCTCCCTTATTGTAGCCGATATTGAATACAATATGCTTCTATACCAAGAATATGATCGTTTTAATTCAGTTTTGTTGGATTTGGAAAAATCAATACTATCTATAAATAATTTAAATTATGAAAAGAATTCTCTTTAGTTTAATTCTGTTAATAGCCACATCTCCTATTTTTCTTTTGAAAGCTCAAACAATAAAAGTCGATAGCTGTGATTTTTTTGATACTGTCGTAAATAACCATAATCAGATCTTTCAGATGTCGTGTATCCCCTCAGCTATTGAAATGATACTAAAGTATTATAATGTTGTTGATTTTGATTTTTACGATCTGCAGAATGAATGGAAAGACAAAGCCGATGGTTCTTTCCATAATTTTGACAAAAAAGAATTATATGGCATTACTTTTTTTCAAAAATTTGTTTTGCCCCGGGATGAAAACTTTCCGATTGACAGTCTCTTTCAAACCATAGAAAATGAATTGAAGTCTGATAAAAAAGTGATTATCTCACTTCCTGCAGACACGGGCTGGCATATGTTTATTATCTGCAAACAAACTCCAGATGGAGAATTTGTTTCATATAGCAAACTTGGAAGCCACACCTTAGT
>JAEXJU010000087.1 GCA_023448955.1 Bacteroidota bacterium | reverse complement strand
GATCAGGGATGTTAGGCTGCTTGTCAGGTTTTCCTCTGCTACTGTTGTGAGTCCATTGGCGCCAATCAGCATCAATGTCGAAAGTATAGTCTGTATCCTGAAATTTCGCCATCCGATCCACTTCAGGTTTTTTGAATAGAGCAAGATCGGAACTAAAATCAATGCGGCTAAAAACTGGCGCAATCCTGCAACAAACCAGGGCGGAACGGTTTCTACGCCTATTTTGATACCGAGAAACGTTGTTCCCCAGACGATGGCGACAATACAAATGGCAATGATGGTTTTTGAGCTCAAAGTTTTTATTTGAAAAATTCTTAGCCAAAGATATTCCAAAAACTCCGATTCTGCCTATAAATCTTTATCTTTGAGCATCTGATAAAAATTGAAATGGTAGGAATAATAATGGGCAGCCAAAGTGATTTGCCAATAATGCAGCAAGCGGCTGATTTTCTCAATTCTCTGGAAATTCTATACGAACTGACTGTGGTTTCCGCACACAGAACGCCTGAACGAATGTTCCATTATGCAAAAACGGCGAAAGAAAGAGGTTTGAAAGTGATTATTGCCGGAGCTGGTGGCGCAGCGCATCTGCCGGGAATGGTAGCGAGTTGTACCACTTTGCCTGTGATTGGCGTTCCTATTTTATCCAGTAACTCAATTGACGGTTGGGATTCTGTTTTGTCGATTCTGCAGATGCCTTCCGGAATTCCTGTTGCGACTGTCGCTCTGAATGGTGCTGCCAATGCCGGAATTCTTGCGGCTAAAATTATTGGAACTTCCGATTCCGAAGTGTCAGAAAAACTCCAAAAATACCAGAATTCTCTCAAAGATAAAGTTCTCGGAACAGTCGAAGCTATCAAAAAACAACATCCGAATCAGTTTGATAAATAGAATGATTTGGGCAGCTTAATCCGTCTTCCGCTATTATCTTTTTGCTCGGCATAGCCTCTCGCAAAAAGGATAACCGCTCAAGCCGGGCTGCAGATTCAACATAAAAATAATATTTTAAAATAAACCAGGATTTTTTGTCATTCTTAGAAGTTTTAGATTTAGAAATTTCTAAGAATAACAACTGGCTACTTATCCAAAATCCCTCTGATTTTATTCGCATTCACAATCAATTCCTCCAAATAATCAAAATTCTCCTTTTCCAAAGCAGCTTTAAATTTCCTAAGCTGCGAAATATGCTCGTTAAGAACATCCAAAACATTTTCCTTATTTTGACGGAAAATTGGAACCCACATTTCCGGATGGGATTTTGCAAGACGAACAGTGCTGGAAAATCCGGAACTTGCCAATTGAAAAATCGTGTCTTCTTCCCGTTCTTTTTCTAAAACAGTATTGGCAAGAGCATAAGAAGTAATGTGCGAGATATGCGAAATATAGGCAGTGTGAACGTCGTGAGAATCGGCATTCATATAAATCGGATGCATTTCCAGCGTTTCGATCACTTTTTCTACAGTTTCCAGCGCATCAGTATCAGAGTCTTCTTTATTACAAATTACGGCTGCTTTTCCGGTAAAACTATCTTTGGTAGCGGCGTTCGGACCGGAATTTTCCGTTCCCCACATCGGGTGGAAAGCAACAAATCGCTTTCTGTTCGGATGATTCTTGATTGAATCTACAATGCCGGATTTTGTAGAACCTACATCCATGACCACTTGCTTTTCATTGATCTGATCCAGCACTTGTGGTAAAATGTTTTTGGCCGCATCTACAGGTATAGAAATGATAATCAGATCCGAATTTTTAATTCCTGTCCGGAAATCTGCTTTTTCATCAATGATATTCAGTTCATGAGCTTGAGTGAGATTGTCTTCATTTTGGTCAGTTCCGTAAACAAAATCGGTAAAGTTTTTTTCTTTCAGTTTCAATGCAATGGAACCGCCAATGAGTCCTGTTCCGATAATTCCTAGCTTCATCTTATAAAGTTTTCAATTAATTATTTTAAAAACAAAAAACCCCGTCATCAGGACGAGGTTTTGATATTGATACATACGAATCCTAATCCTGTTTCAGGGCCTGAATTAGGTAATAATATGTTCTGTTTATTGTTTTCACAAAACGAAGATAGAAATTAATTTTGTTAAAATCAAAAATTAAGGATTCGAAATAATCAAAGTTGATGGAATATCAGATAACCAGAGACTTTTGGTATCTATCAGATTCTTCCAGCTTTTGCTACTGATGAGCATCAGATCCTGAGATTCCAGGAAATTTTTTTCAATGGTTTTTTCATTGTAAAGTGTGATATGATTAGGAGCAATTTGTTCAATTGTTCTTATCAGTTCACGGATTTCTGTGTTTTTGCGGATTTGTCCAGCCGCATCCAGGATTATGACCTGGGAATCATTGTTGTTGATGAGTCGTTTGGCATATTCAACAAGGTAAAAATCATTCAGATCAAAGATGGGAATAAAAATCTTGTCGGCACTTTCAAAGTTTTTGTCTACCATTATTCCCACAGGAATATTGGTTCTATCCAGAATACTCAATGTAAAATCATCAAAAGGTGAGGTGTTAAAAATATATGACTTTCCTTTTACGGTATTCAGTAATTTTTCCGGGTTGATGATCTTCGTTGTGAAACCCAGCAGTTTACCCAGCAGTGTCCCTTCATAGATGGATTTGCGTATCATCACGAGCAGCAGATCATAATTGCCTTTGTTGGAAATGCTTATCAAATCATTTTCAATATCATAAGATGCCTTAAAAAGAGTAGTCACTTGTAGTTTCAGTTCCTGCGAAGTATCAATAACGTCCGAAAATAATTCGGCTTCATAATTTTCAGTGTCGAACGCATGAAGACTGTCTACCGGCGAAATATTCATCGCAGTAATGCTTTTATTACCATTCATTTTACTGGTAAAATTGTCGGCTAATTTTAGTAATGTACTTCCGGATTCCGGGTGTTCGAATGATATTAAAACTTTGTACTTAGCGCTTTCCTGCTCATCAATATCATCTGTCATTGACCTCTTTCCTCTGAACATAAAATTGATAAAATCCAGCGAAGGTCCTGTCATAAAGGTTGTAAATAAAGCCATTATAACCATCATTGCAAAAATCTCAGGACTCAGAACGCCAAGATCATAACCGATATTGAGGACAATAAGTTCCATCAGTCCTCGTGTATTCATGAGTGCACCGATGGTGAGACTGTCTTTCCAGTTGATTCTAAGAAATTTCGCAGTAAGAGCACTTCCAACGAATTTTCCTGTAACAGCAATAAGGATGATTAAACCTGCTGTTATCCAGAGATGCCCGTCATTCAGCAATCCGATCTGGGTTCTTAAACCTGTAAAAACGAAAAATAAGGGAAGTAGTAAAACCAAAGCAACATCTTCAACCTTTTCAATAAAAAGATTCCTGAATTTTGCATTTTCCGGCATTATCGCACCAGCCATAAAAGCGCCGAAAAGTGCATGAATACCGATAACTTCCGTAGCATAGGCCGAAATAATCAACGTAAGAAAGAAAATGGCAACAATGGATTTACTGATGATTCCTTTCCCGGCTTGTAGCTCTCCAACTCTTTTTAGAAAGGGCCTCACGATTTTTATCATCAAGAAAACATAGGCAATAGCCATCAAGATCACATAAATAGAGCTGGCAAAAGAGCCTGCCTTTACAATCGCAATGACAGCTGCAAGAATGCACCAGGCGGTGATGTCATCTGCTGCTGCACAAGTGATGACTATAGTTCCGAGTTTGGTTTTCTGAAGATTTCGTTCCTGAACAATTCTTGCTAACACAGGAAATGCTGTGATGCTCATTGCAATAGCTATAAACAGAGCAAATGAACTGAACTGTACGCCGTCCGGCGCAAATTCTTTATAAATAAAATACGATAGCCCGATTCCTAATGCAAATGGAATGATGATGCTGGCGTGGCTGATGACAACTGCATCGTGTGCTCTTTTTCTCAGCACACTCAAATCCAGTTCCATTCCCACGATATACATAAAAAGTATTAATCCTATCTGGCTTAGAAACTGAAGATTTCCCAAAGATTCTTTCGGGAATAGAAATGCTGAAAACTCAGGAAAATATAAACCCAAAAGGGAAGGGCCGAGAACAATACCTGCAATCATCTCACCGATAACGGAAGGTTGTTTCATCTTCATACATATCCATCCAAAAAGCCTTGCGACAAAGATAATGGTCACAATCTGAGCCAGCAGAAGCGCCAGCGGATGATGGAGATTAACCATAAATGACTCCGCAAAATTATCCCACATTGTGCCGGTTGGGTTATGACTGACAATGTTTTCACCGGCTTCAAGCGTTTTTCCTTCGATGAAAAACCAATACATTAAAACAGAGAAAACGACAATTGTTGCAACGTAAAATATAATATTCCTGTACTTTGCCATAATCATTGACTTAAATTTTACCAGATTTCGAGATGTAAAGTTGAGAAGTTTTTGAATATGAATTTTATCTCACATCCAAAAATGTAATGAAATGACCTTTTTCTGTACTGAAATTATTCCGAAAGTGCTTCAGAAACCTGATTTCTGAAAGTATCGCTCACATTTAGTTTTAAAGGAGTTCCGTCTGAGGAAATGATGTCCAGAATGATTTCTGAAGAAGAAAAAATTTTAATAAAACTGATATTGACCATTTCCTTTTTGTTGATCTGCACAAAGGTTTTCCCCGGAAGTAATTCGGCTAGATTTTTAAAACTCAGATTTTTGAGTGTGATCTCGGAATTGTTTTTGATTTTGAGATCTTTATCCCGACTGTCAATCTCGGAAGTTTTAATGTATATGATGTCATTGATGAAAATCCGGGTTTTTCCAAGATTAGTGTTCCATTCAAAAAACTGATTTTTTTTCTGGTCGCCCAGCAATTTTTTTGCCTTTTCAAAAGCCTGCTGAAGCCGTTCTTTTTTGATTGGTTTTCGAACATAATCTACAACATCAAGGTCAAAAGCTTCCGCTGCATATTCCTTGTAAGCGGTTGTGAAAATGATTTTTTTGTACCGGATTAATTCTGCAACCTGAATACCATTCATTCCGGGCATTTCGATATCAAGAATGCAAACATCACAGTCAATATTATCGATTTCCTGCAAAAAAGTTTTCGGATTATTGAACGCTTTTACGACTTCAATATTTTCAATCTGGTCACAAAGTAGCTTTAAATAGCTGATTGCCAATAGTTCATCATCCAGAATGACGCATTTTATCATAAAATTCGGAAAGATTAATGGTTAGTTGGGCGGTGTAACAATTGTTGCTGACGTTTTTTGAAAGTTTATAATGATTCTTATAAATCAACTTAAGCCTTTGGTCAAAAGACTGACTTCCGAAGCCACTGTTTTCTTTTTGCAATGGCATTTTTTCTGAAATTTTATTAGAAACTTTCATTTCAAATGTTCCGTTGTCCAAAACTAAACTAATGGAAATAAAAGAATCCTGCGCCAAAAAATCTGTGTGTTTAAAGGCGTTTTCAATCAAATCAACAGAAATCAACGGTGCAAAAACTTTCTCCTGATAAATTGAGTCTTCTTTGTTGATTTTTGTTTTGATTCTGAAATCAAATAACGGATTGATTTTGATTTTGTTGATTTCAATCAAGTTCATTGCAAAATCAAGTTCTTCTTTTGGAGTTACGAATTTGTTACCGCTTTCGTAGAGAATATAATCCAGAATATTGGCCAGTTTATCTAGCGAAATGTACGTCTGGTAAGCGTGCGACTGTACCGAATTCAGGATGTTTTTGAAAAGATGAGGATTAAGTTTGGTCTCGATATGCTCCAGCCTCACATTATCGAGCTTGCTCTCAATCGCTTTATAATTGTCTTCGAGAAGTCTGTTTTTAGTTTTAACCGATTTGTATTTTCCAAAGAGAAAAAAACTCAGAACCAACAGGAAAAAGATGACAAAAATCCCACCAAATAATAGATAATCGGGTAGAAGAAGATTTTTGCCGCTCATTGTTTATTTTAATTTTTTCAAATCCAGGAATTTTGCTTTATCCTTGCATTTGGAATAGTGGATTTCATAAGTAGGATTATTCTTAGGATAATTCAGAATATATTCCGGACAAGGTTTTTTCTGTGCATTACTTTTATCAAAATCGATTTCACCTTTTGAGATAATGTCGTCTTTCAGAAACTTTTCGGATATTTTATTAATCTCCATTTCTTTTTTGAATTGGTCCGAATAAGAAAAATCCTTGGTCAAAGTCTCTGCAATCACTCGGTCATTGGGAAAGTAGGAGCAGCTTGCACCTTTCTGATTCAGGACAAAGATAACAATCAGTAATCCCGGAACCAGTCCGATGAAATAGAATTTAAGTTTTTTGAGCATTATTTGATTTTAAAAAATCAGAAGATTGATGTCGTGGTAAGGAAGGTCGAACTTATTGCAAATCATCAGTTTAGTATGCCTGCCTTTGTACATATAAAGTGATTGCTTGATTTCGTTTTTGTGAATCAACATGTTTTCAAAACCGCCTTCTTCGTCATAACCAAGCAGATAACTCAGAAAGAAGTTACTGATGGCTTTTGTGGTGGTTCTTGGCATTTTGGACGTAAGGTTCGGAAGTCCGCAGTGGATAACGCCGTGTTTGATGATGAATGGTTTTTCCGTAGAAGTCAGTTCCGACGTCTCAATTACTTTCCCGTTATCAATAGTGATATCGATGATAACGCTTCCTTTTTTCATTTTCATCACCATATCTTCCGTCACGATTGGTGAAAGATTGAGTCTTGGCAAAGCGCCAATGACAACATCCGCACGTCTTAGCGATTTAGTCAGTTCTTTCGGATCAATGATAGAAGTCGGAACGCGGCTGTCTACCAAAGTGTGCAGCCTTCTCAGCTTTGACAATGAGTTATCGAAAACTTTGACACTTGCGCCTAATCCTATTGCTGCTTTGGTTGCAAATTCGCCAACGATTCCGGCTCCGAGAATGACGACTTCCGTCGGACGAACGCCTGTGATCCCGCCAAGCATCAAGCCATTGGACATCGCCAATAATTCCGACGCGTAAAGAATAGAAACACTTCCGGCGATTTCGCCAATCAATCTTACCAGAGAAAGCTGTTTGTACTCATCCATAATGAATTCAAACGCAATAGCATTAACTTTCTTAGAAGCCAGCTTTATGAAATAATCTTTATCTCTGAGGTTGATTTGCAATGCAGAAATTAAATAAGTCATTGGTCTGAGATATTCAATTTCTTCTTCTGTAGGCGGATTGATTTTCAGAACCAGATCCTGAGAAAATGCGATTTTCGGGTCGTTCGTAATTTCCGCACCGGCTTCGGAATAAAGAAGATCCGAGAAGTGCGAACCTTCACCGGCACCGCTTTCTATAATCACTTTATGACCGTTATCCACCAATATCTGAACAGCATCAGGAATCAGACAGGTTCTTTTCTCACTCAGACAGGTTTCCTTCGGAACACCGATGCTGAAGGTTTTTCCTTTTTTTACAACTTCCAGTTTTTCCTCTTTCGGAATCAGTTCTTCTTCGGAAAAAGGGGTAAATATGGTTGACGTGCTGCTCATAAAATCAAAACATTAATCAAAAACATTAGGCAAAGATAAAACAATTTACAGTATCTGTTAATTAAATTCTATTTCTCTTCCGGATTCAGTATTTTCAATGGTCATTTCGTGGAAATTGTAGCCTTCCAGTTCATCCATATAGATTTCCGGCCATTCTATAATGGATAGGAAACCGTTATCCAGATATTCTTCAATTCCGAAATCATACGCTTCCGAAACATTTTTCAGTCGGTACAAATCGAAGTGATAAACTTTTCCTTTTGGTGTATCGTATTCATTTACAATAGAGTAGGTCGGCGATGATATTTCATCCAGGCTTCCCAATTCTTTAAGCAAATATTGCGTAAAAGTCGTTTTTCCTGCGCCAAGATTGCCTTTCAGCAAAAGAATATTATGTTTAAGTTCCGGAGTGATTTTGTGAATGACATCATTCCACTCTTCAAGCTGATGAATTTTAAATTGCATCGTGATTTTTTTTGCAAAATTAAACTTTTCCGTATTTTGTTGAAGTATTGTTTTCGATGATAATAAACTTATCTATAAATTTACCGTTTCAAATTTATTTGGATCAAATTCTTAATACTTCTGTTTATCATTGATTACTAAAGAAACCATAGACAAAATATTTTCTACCATTCGTGTAGAAGAGATCATTGGCGAATATGTCCAACTGAAAAGGGCAGGCTCCAATTTCAAGGGTCTGAGTCCTTTCCACGAAGAAAAATCGCCAAGTTTTGTAGTTTCTCCAAGTAAACAGATTTGGAAAGACTTCTCGTCTGGCAAAGGTGGGACTGCCATTTCTTTTTTGATGGAAATCGAGAATTTCACCTATCCGGAAGCGCTTCGTCACGCCGCCAAAAAATACGGCATCGAGATTGAAGAAAATGTCCGGGAATATTCCGAGGAAGAAAAACAATCTCAGACCGAGCGGGATTTGCTCTATAAAATCCATGAAGTTGCCAATGATTTTTTTCAAGAGCAACTTTGGAACTCGGAAGAGGGTAAAATGATTGGGTTTTCTTATTTTAAGGAAAGGGAACTGCGGGATGATATCATCAAAAAATTCCAGTTGGGTTATTCTCCCGAAAAGAAAAATGCTTTTACGGAATTTGCACTGGAAAAAGGCTATTCTAAGGAAATTCTTGAAAAATCAGGTCTGTCTATTTTTCCGGAAAATACACCTTCGGGTATTGACAGATTCCGAGACAGGGTTATTTTCCCGATTCACAGTTTCTCGGGAAGAGTTTTAGGTTTTGGTGCAAGGATTCTCAAGAACAATGTCAAAACGGCCAAATATCTTAACTCTCCGGAAACCGAAATCTATCATAAATCCAACGTTCTTTACGGCCTAAATCAGAGCAAGCAGGCGATTTCAAGAAAGAATCTCTGTCTTTTGGTAGAAGGTTATATGGATGTCGTTTCACTTCATCAGTCAGGGATTGAAAATGTGGTGGCAAGTTCCGGAACATCGCTTACAACCGAGCAAATCAAGCTCATCAAAAGACTGACCGAAAATGTTACGATTCTTTTTGATGGTGATAATGCCGGAATCAAGGCCAGTTTCCGAAGCATCGATATGCTGCTTTCCGAGGGAATGAACATCCGTGTTTTATTGTTTCCGGATGGCGATGATCCCGATTCTTTTGCCAGAAAGCATCCGCAGGTATTTGTGGAAAATTTCATTGACAAGGAAGCTAAAGATTTTATCGATTTTAAAGCGGAGATTCTTTTGAAAGACGCCGGCGATGATCCGATCAGAAAAGCAGAATCGATCAGGGATATTGTGAAGTCCGTTTCTTTTGTTCAGAATGCGCTGAAACGTGAGGTCTATTTAAAAGAAGTGTCCAATAAATTTGGACTGAGCGAGCAAAGTTTATTCAATGAACTTCAGATTCAGACCAATGTGACGCAACAGGAATCCAAACCAGCCATTGCGGAGAAAAAAAATCAGCCAAAGCTGGAAGTGGTTCGCGAAGCTACAATTTCGGTTAATCCGCTTTTGGTACAAGAAGAAAAACTGGTGGATCTGATGCTGAAATACGGTGATTTTGTTTTAGACAGAAAAGATCCAGATGGCAATGATTATAAAATCACAGTCATCGAAGAAATTCTGAATCATCTGGATGAAGACGATTGCGAAATTCAACTGGATATCAACAAAAAAATTGTTTCTGAGATCAAAGAAGGGATTTTGCAGAATGAATTGCGTTCTGGGAATTTTTTCTTCGATTTTATGGATGAGGAAGTTTCCGGAAAACTGGCGAATGCCCTCATCGAACATTATCATACCAGCAACTGGAATAAGTACAATATCTATTTTAGTAAAGAAGAAGAAGTGGTTCCCAAATTGGTTTCCGATATTGTTCTGAGACATAAAAGAGAATACATTGTGAAACTCATCAATGATCTTAAAAATTCTCTTGATGATGAGGCTGATAATACAGAAATCTATCAGAAAATTATTCTGCTTACCCAACTCAAAAACAAATTGGATCAGGAATTATTTCGGATTTTGTGACAGAAAGTCCTAATTTTAGCAAAGGAACAAAAATTGCAAACTCAAACAAGATTAAAAAACAACCACAATTAGTATGGACATTAAAAAAGAATTCAGAGATTTCTCAGTAAAACATATGGGAAACAACGGTTTGGTAACCGATCAATATATGGGAATGTTCAACCCAACCAATTTGACGCCTTATATTATGGAGGAGAGAAGAATGAACGTGGCGCAGATGGACGTTTTTTCCAGATTGATGATGGACAGGATCATTTTCCTGGGAACAGGGATTGACGATCAGGTTGCTAATATAGTGACAGCTCAGCTTTTATTCCTGGAAAGTTCAGATCCAAACAAAGATATTCAGATCTATATCAATTCTCCTGGAGGAAGCGTTTATGCAGGATTAGGGATTTATGACACAATGCAGATCATAAAGCCGGATGTGGCCACTATTTGTACAGGAATGGCAGCGTCTATGGGTGCAGTTCTTTTGGTTGCGGGCGAGAAAGGAAAACGTTCCGCGCTTAAGCACTCCAGAGTGATGATTCACCAGCCGAGCGGTGGCGCACAAGGCGTAGCATCTGATATGGAGATCAATCTGAGAGAAATGCTGAAACTGAAAAAAGAATTATATGACATCATT
>JAEXJU010000140.1 GCA_023448955.1 Bacteroidota bacterium | reverse complement strand
TGCCAAGAAGTACCTTTCCGGCAATGATGATAAACAGAATTCGAAATAAAAAATTCAAATTGGTTTTCGATGCAGATGGACTTCCTATAGAAGAAAGAATAGATTTTTCAGGGCTGAAAAGAGATTCTTTTCAATATAAAATCATGAAATCTGCTGAATCTAAAATTTTAAAATCCGCCGATGCAGTAATCACAAGATCTCAGAAGGCAATTGATATTCATATCAAAAGTATAGGAGAGCAATACAAGGAAAAGTTTTCGGTTGTCTTTAACGGAAGAGATAAAAATGTTTTCAATTTTAATGACACTTTAAGGATTGATGCAAGAAAAGACCTTGGGATAGAGAAAGATACGACATTGTTTGTTTATGCCGGATCACTAGGTCCGCAATATTGCTTTTCTGAAATGTTACAGATTTTCCAAAATTATAGTAAAACAAAAAAAACTAAGTTTTTAATACTTACAGGTAATGTAGAATTTGCAAAACAGAACCTTTCTGATAGTTTGCAAAAAGATGTTTACATAAAATCTGTCCCGGCAGATAAGGTGTCCTTCTATCTTAATGCTGGAGATATTGCATTTGGGCTTAGACAACCTACATTTAGTATGCAGGGCGTTGCTCCGATAAAGCTTGGCGAATATCTTCTCTGTGGCTTACCTGTTATTGCAAGTAAAGAAATTGGAGATACTGAAGAGATTCTGAAAAATTTTGAAGATTGCTTTTTATATGATCATTCAATAGGTTTAGAAACTCAGAAAACTCGTATAAATAACTTTGTAGAAAAGTCTATCTTTGCCGATAAAAATATAATATCTGGGAAGGCAAAGCAATTTTTTTCAATAGAAGCCGCAGCAGAGTCATATCAATTTGTTTTTAATAAAATATGAAAAATAAGAAAGTCTTAATTACCGGAGGAGCCGGCTTTATAGGTTCTAACTTGGCTTTAAAGCTAATAGAAAAAGGATATGAAGTAACAGTCTTGGATAATCTTTCCGAACAGATCCACGGCTCGGACTCGGATTTACTCAAGTCCATAGATGGTAAGGTCAAATTTATAAAAGGAGATGTAAGAAACCGTAAAGACTGGGAAACCGCTTTAGAAGGGCAGCAAATAGTTGTACACTTGGCAGCAGAAACGGGTACAGGTCAGTCTATGTATGAGGTTCAAAAATATGTAGATGTAAATATCAATGGAACGGCCATTTTTTTAGACTATTTGGTTAATGAAAAACATTCTGTAGAAAAGGTAGTTGTTGCTTCATCCCGCGCCATTTATGGTGAGGGAAAATATAAATGTGAAGAACATGGATTTATTTATCCGGATGAGCGTTTGGAGAAAGATTTATTAAAAGGAGATTTCGAACCAAAATGTCCTATATGTAATAAGGATCTCATACTGCAGGCCACTGATGAAAATGCTAAGATTCATCCATCATCTGTTTATGGAATCACAAAACAAAATCAGGAGCAAATGGTTCTTAATGTTTGTCAGTCTATCGGTATTCCGGCAGTAGCTTACCGATATCAGAACGTTTTCGGACCAGGGCAATCGCTCAAAAATCCGTACACAGGAATCATATCAATATTTTCTACTCAAATTAAGAATGGAAATAATATCAATATCTTCGAAGATGGTTTAGAAAGCAGAGATTTTGTTTACATAGATGATGTAGTAGAAGCTACAATTCTTGGAATAGAAAAAGATGAAGCCAATTTTCAGGTTTTCAATGTAGGATCTGGTGAGCAGACAACAGTTTTACAAGTAGCGGAAACGCTTCGCCAGTTCTATAATTCCGATGTTGAAATCAATGTTACAGGTAATTTCCGATTGGGAGATATTCGACATAACTATGCAGATCTTTCAAAAATCAATGAAAAATTAGGATTTCTGCCCAATTTCAACTTTCAAAAAGGAGTGAGAATTTTTGTAGATTGGGTCAATTCTCAAAAAGTTCAGGAAGATAATTACAGTAAGTCTATAGAGGAAATGAAAGCAAAAGGGTTATTTAAATAGAATGAAAAAGATATTTTTTTTTACTCTCAATAGTTTTCAGAAAGAAGGAGGAGGAACAATCAGAATGCTTGGCATTATCAATGAGTTAGCTAAGCAAAATGATAATATAGTATTGATATCTAATATAAAAGACAAAACAAAAGTAAGTTCTAATGTAGAGCATATTGCTCTTAATCTAGAGTTCTCTCCGGAAGAAAAAAGGCAGTTCCAATTTTTTTTGGGAGCTTTTGGAGTTTCCTTGCTCAATAAAAAATTTAGCGTACAACTAGCTTCACTCCAAAATACCTTTAAAACAATAGATTCAAATTCCAAAATTATCTTTTTTGAATATCTGGATAATTCCATAGGCTATTGGTTAAAAAAAAATCGAGTCATAGAATCTTATATTAATGATATACACGGTATCGCTAGCAATGAATTTATCTTTCAAAGAAAAAAAGCAAAATCTGTAACTTCTAAATTATTTCTAAAGTTTAAAGAAACAATTTCTAACTTACTGGATAAAAAAGTTTTTAATGATGCAGATGGTATTATCTATGCCAGCGAAGCAATGGATCATTATTATAAAGATTTGTATCCATCTTTAAAAAAGAAAAAAAACATCTATCTGCCGTATGTTCTCAATGGAGATAATGTAAAAGCTCCGGATGAAATAATTATAAAAAAAATTAAAGAAGATTTAGGCGTATCAAATTCTGATTTTGTATTTCTTTTTGCTGGTGGTTACAAAGAAACAGGCGGTATACAGGATCTGATGATGGCTTTTGACAAAATTGCAAATGAATTTCCCAATGCTAAACTTATATTAGTGGGAGATGGGCCAACCTATGAAAATTGTAGAACACTGAAAGATTCTTTGCCAAGCGCAAATAGAATATTTCAACTTGGCAGACAACCGTATGATTATTTACCCTCATTTCAGGAAATAGCAAATGTAATCGTGTGTCCAGACAGGCAAAATCTATTTTCAGATTTAATTGTTCACGTAAAATATTTGGACTCATTGATATCGGGTAAGATTGTTATCAATGGAAGTTTCAAAAGTGTTATGGAAATCAACGATAAAAAGAGATTGTCATTACTTTTCAAACCTTCAGACATAGATGATTTAGCTCTAAAGATGGGAGAATCTATTAAAAATTATGATAAGCTGATGGAGGAGTTTAGAAATTCAAAAGATTATACTTTAGATTATCTCAACTATTCCAATTATATTCAGAACATAAATGCTTTAGAAAGTTGATATTAGATATCTTATACATACCACTTTTTGTAATCCTGGCATTTCAATTTCCAAAGTTGCTTTTGGAAAAAAATGAATATGCTTATCTGCCGATACTCAATAAGTTGGCTATATTTCATTTTTTACTTGGAATAGCTTATTTCTTTACAACAAATAATGGTGGTGGAGATGCCTGGGGATATTGGAAATCACCAAAAACAATGACTTTTGAAAAATTCGTCTCAGGAATTCAGTCGGGAGAGGGAACAGAGTTCATGATTGCGCTCAATTTTATTCCTTCAAATGTTATGGGGATGTCATTTTTTTCCAATACAATGTTTTACAGTTTGTTGGGATTTATGGGTATTACCTATTTTTTTCTTATTGCTGCAAGAACGATTCCTTTTAATAAAATTATCAATGGATATGTCTTATTTCCTTTAATTTTCTTCTCGCCTAACCTTCATTTTTGGAGTAGTGGAGTAGGAAAAGATACGACACTGTTTTTATGTATAGGAATGTTCGTTTATGGTTTAATGAAGCCATTATTAAGATTTCCATTACTTATAATACCAATTTTACTTTCAATAGGAGTTCGTCCTCACATAACTCTGTTTTTGATGGTAGGTTTTGGGTTGGCATATATTTTTGGAGGAAAGGTTTCGCCTTTTCAAAGATTTGTATTTTCTGCAATAATGATTGGGGTTGGTATAGCGATTTTACCTTCAGTAATGGAGTTCGCAAAAATAGAAGAAGCATCTGCAGAAGGTTTTGACAAATTTGCTCAGGGCAAAGCCGCAGTTTTAAGTAGGGCAAGTGCGGGTTCCGCAATAGACATTTCTTCTTATCCTTTCCCATTGAAAGTGCTAACATTTTGGTTTCGGCCGGCATTATTTGATGTGAGGAATATAAATAGTTTAATTGCCGCATTGGAAAATTTACTGTTAATATTTGTTTTTGTAAAGGCAATGCGAACTAAACCTATTGCTGCATTCAAAGCTGCGCCTTTTGTGATTAAAGGCCTGGTATTATTTCTAATTGCGGGTACCTTAGCCTTTTCTCAGTCAATGGGTAATATGGGAATCATGATCCGGATGAGGAATATGTTTTTGCCAGGAATGATCATTTATCTGATGTGGATTTTTTCTTATGAACAACAGGTTATAAAAAGCAGAAAGAAAATTATCAATACTCAGAGATGATACGCAAAGGATTTGTTTTCCCGGTCTTTCTTTGCATTTATCATTTGCTATTTGCAATTGTTGCCTGGCAATACAGCTTAAAAAATCCTGGCGATGCAATAAGATATTGGTATCCCGATAAGAATTGGTATTCTTACTTCAATATTGGTCCCGATATCATAAAACTCATCAATTACGCATTTTCAAAGGTTTTGCATTTACCATTTTGGATGGGATTTATACTTTATAGTTTCATTGGGTATTTAGCTATTTTTGAACTCTACAAATTCTCAAAAAATTATATTTTCAATTCTGAATCTGGTATTAAGCAATTGACTTTGATGGTCGTATTTATGCTTCCTAATCTGCATTTCTGGACATCGATAATAGGAAAAGAAGCAATCGTTTTTCTGGCAATCACTTGGATCATCATTCACCATGCTAAGGGTAAAATGTTCACATTAAAATATGTTTTTGGATGGCTTATCTTGATTTTAATAAGACCTCACGTTGCATTATTCCTTCTTTTAGCTATAGGGATTGATTATATCTTCAGAGGTAAAATTAATCAGAAAAAACTTATTACATTAGGTGTTGGAAGTGCAATATGTTTTATATTGTACATAATGACATTAAGCATACTTAACCGAAATCCTTTTGATATAGCTTATATTTTAGAAAGAAATAATGCTTCTTTGTTAGCATTTAAAAGAGCAGGATCATATGTCCCAATGATTAATTACAATTTTGTAGAGAGATTTTTTGCGCTTAATTTTAGACCGCTTTTCTGGGATGCTCAATCTTTTTTCGGAATGGTTCTGAGTATTGAGAATGGATTGGTTTTAATCTTATTTTTATCTGGAATATATTATTATATCAAGAATTACAAAACAGTAAAATCGGATAGATTTGTTCGTATATCATTATTGTTTTTCATTATATCATCTTTGTTTTTTATTCAGAGATATTCTTGTATAGGGATTTTTGTACGGACAAAAATAATGTATATGCCTTTTGTTTTGATTGCATTAATCAGGATTATAAGTTATCATCACAAAAAAAATGAAGAAGACAATAGAATGTTTTTGTAAATAATATCTAAAATGAATAAGCTTTTTCGTATTACAACAGTTCCCATTTCTGTAGAAAAGCTCCTCGGAAATCAGCTCACCTTTATGAATGATTTTTTTGAGGTTACAGCGATTTCCGCGGATGAAGAAAACCTTAAAAAAGCGGGCGAAAAGCTTAGTGTAAAAACCCATTCGATAGAAATGACGAGGCAGATTACGCCAATTAAAGATTTGAAATCACTCTGGCAGATGTACTGTTATTTTCGAAAGGAAAAACCAATCATAGTTCATACTCACACACCGAAAGCCGGTTTAATAGGAATGATGGCAGCCAAAATGGCTGGTGTTAAAATCAGACTGCATACAGTTGCCGGATTACCGCTAATGGAAGCTAGTGGTTTTAGAAGAAAAGTATTAAATATTGTAGAGAAAATTACTTATTTCTGTGCTACTAAAGTATATCCCAACTCATTTGGGCTTCAGGAGTTTATCTTAAATGAGAAATTTTGTCATTCGGCAAAGCTTAAAGTTATTGGCAATGGCAGCACAAACGGAATCAATATCGATTTTTTTTCGCAGGATTCAGTTTCAGAGCAGGATAGGTTACTTCTGAGAAAACAATTAAATATTTCGGATTCAGATTTTGTTTTCGTTTTTGTAGGGAGACTCGTAAAAGACAAAGGTATTCAGGAGCTTGTTTCTGCTTTTCATAAGTTGTCAGTGAGAGAAAAAAATATAAAGCTTTTGCTTGTGGGACCTTTTGAACAGGAACTTGATCCGCTTGATGAGCATACTCTTTCAGAAATTAATAATAATTCTAATATTATTTCCGTCGGTTACCAGAAAGATGTCAGACCCTATTTTTCAATTAGTAACGCATTAGTTTTTCCTAGCTACAGAGAGGGATTTCCGAATGTAGTTCTACAATCTCTTGCGATGCAGCTTCCTGTAATTGTGAGTGATATAAATGGTTGTAATGAAATTGTAGAAAATAATCTGAACGGAATTATTGTCCCTCCTAAAAACTCAACAGCCATCTACCAAGCAATGTCAGATTATTTGAACCCCATTTTTTATAATCAAATAAAATCCGAAGCAAGGCAGAGTATTCTTAAATATGAGCAGCGTACACTTTGGCAATCTATACTGAAAGAATATCAAAGTTTTATGTAATATTATCGCTTATTCTTTTAAGATTTAGGAATTATTTTTTTTTCTTGGCATAGCTTTTGTAAACGTTGGGATTATAATTTTAACTACAGAAAAATCTTACAAATGAAAAAAATTATTTTAGGAGCAATTATTACAGCAGCAGGTTTATTTTCAACTGCCAATGCACAGATACAAGAAGGAAACTGGATGGTTGGAAGCAGCTTGTTGTCCAGCAGATTCGGACTAAATACCGGAGCTGGTTATGATATTTCTATTCAGCCAAAAGCAGCTTATTTTATCAAGGATAATGTAGCCTTAGGTGGTTATGTAAACCTTGGAATCAGCAAAGCTACCAAAGGAAGTCCTACGGCGTTCGATTATGGAGTTGGTGGTTTGGGAAGATATTTCTTGTCTCCTGGTGAGCAAGGCGTTGATAATCTTTTAAATCACGGACGTTGGTTTTTTGAAGGTAATGTTGGAATTGGAGGAAGATCGATTGAAAATTCAGATTCTACAACAGGTTTAGACTTCGGTGTTGGTCCTGGATACTCTTACTTTATCACACCAAATATCGGTCTGGAAGGTCTTGTGAAATATGTTGGCAGAACAGGTTTTGGAAATGAAGGTTTAAATTCTAATATCACATTCAATGTGGGGCTAAGTATCTATCTTCCAACATCTCAAGCTAAGCGTATTGCAAACGAAGCAAAATAATTGCTATTTTTGTTGATAACATATAACCGGCTTTATGTCGGTTTTTTTAATTTTAATAGTTATGGAATATCTAAATACAGTTTACTCCGTTCTGGAAAGATGGTATGTAAGTTTTGCTGAACTGACACCCAGATTGATTGTCGGTTTGTTAGTTTTTATTTTCTTTCTCACTACCAGTACATATCTCAGTCGATGGTCGGTAAAATTGTTTCATAAGTTTTTTCCGAAAACAAAAAATGATTCAGTAGTTACACTGATTACAGTTTTCAAATTTTTAATAATCCTTATGGGAACTTTTATTGCATTGGAAATAATGGGTTTCAGTGGATTTTTTATGAAATTCCTGGGAAGTCTGGGTGTAGCCGGTGTTATAGCCGGTGTTGCATTGAAGGATCTTGTTTCCAGTATGTTTTCCGGAATGTTGGTAAGTGTTGATAAAGCTTTTAAAATTGGGGACTATGTTACAATTGGCGGTAATTCCGGTACAGTTCAGGATATTGGATTGCTAACAACTAAGTTGATTACGGACGATGGTAAAAAGGTTTATATACCGAATCAGGTTATTTTTAACGCACCTTTCTTTAATATTACAGCATCGCCACAGCGCAGAATCATTATGGATTTTGAAATCCCGATTGGGGAAGATATCAACAAAGCTAGAGAAGCTGTCTTGGATGAGATAAAAGCATTGAACCACGTTGATAAGGCAGAAAATGCGGATGTTATATTTACAAATGCAAAACAGGGACTTTTCACAATGCAGGTCAAATTTTGGGTAGAAGTTGGATTTGATTTTGGAAAACTGAAAAGTGAAGCGATCATGAAAATCAATGATAGATTATCACGGGAAGGGATTAGTCTTGTGACACCCACCAACATTAGCATTACCCAAAATGCTGCGACAAGTGAAC
>JAEXJU010000353.1 GCA_023448955.1 Bacteroidota bacterium | reverse complement strand
GTGGAGTACCATGCCAAGTATTAATTACTACCTGATCTTTCCTAGGTATAAAAAAAGATTGAAAAGTAGCGTTTGTAATTAAAAATTTACTCTCATAAAGATATTTTACGTATTCTTGTGTGTTTCTCTCCACAAAAAGCACATTTGTTTGTTCTTGATAGAAAACGATTATATTCTCCCAATTATCTACTGCTGGATCAAAGCTCCAAACATGAGTATATTCTTTATATCTTTCATGATTCATCATATATTCAAAGATTGCTTTTGGGGAGTCAACCATATTTTTTCCATCTCTGGATTCATAAAAAATCATTTTTGAGTCTTGTTCACAAAATTCATAATACTCCGCTGCCCAGGTGGCTAGCTGAAAAGATAAATTATTTTTTTTTCTAACCTTAGCTAATATATTCAATCCAAACACCTTTCTCTTTAAAAACAATTTCTCTCTACAAGTGCAATATTCGGCTACTAAAAGGATTTTTTTTCTTCATGTAAATGTTGCAAATTTTGAAAAACTCTTTGACAAGCTCTTCTATCACGAAATTGGTAAATATCATTTTTAACAATTTTTTTGAATTCTTTTTCCATTTTATAATGTTCAATCTTTTTGAATAATTCATTCAATAGCTCTTCTTCTTTATTGACTATCTTTCCAGGTAAAAAATCTGGCTCTAATGGATCAAAATTTCTCTGTTCAACAAGTTGATTATCAAACTGATAATACAATACTGGTTTATATAAAATTGAGAAATCAAGCCCTACACTTGAATAATCAGTTATTAATATTCCATGATTTTTTAACATGTTTTGGACGGTATGTTCTCCAGCTTCAACAACTTGAACAAATCTAGATTCAAACAAATGATTATACTTCTGAAAATTATTATGCAAGTATAAATTAACAGTCAAATCCCGTTTATTAACTTCATTTTCAAAAAACAAATTATTTATTAACGAATTAAAGGCTTTGAAGAAAGATGTCTTTTTAAATTCTTCATCCGATAAATTCTCCTGCCCCTTTCTCCAAGAAGGCATGATTAAGATCTTTTTTTTATTAATAATAGTTTTGACCTGATTAAAAGGTTCAAGTAAATAATCAAACCTTGGAAGACCAGTTAAGATAATATCTCCCTCAGGATAATGCAATTCATCCCTAACTATATTAAATTCTCTTTTTGATGAAACAACAAATTTATTAATTAGTTCGGGATTTGTTTTTTTCCCATACATATATTCTAAATTTCGCACACCTATAATACCATGTTGTAGAAATATATTATAAAAACTCTTTATCTTTCTCTCAATAGTACTTGTCAATACTGGGGCTGCATAATTTGGGGTATGCGTATGAGCGAGATAACTGGCTTGAAAGAGTTTTTCGATATGTTCCTTACTTTTATAAAACAAGACATTGGACATATATTTATTTAATTCCAGTAAATCTTTCGAGTCTTTAGTAATGATATAGTACGGAATAAACTCTTTCTGTTTATCCATCAGATATTTAAAAAACGCCAAACCATTTTCCTGTGCTTTATGTGGATACTCCATAATTAAAATAATATTGTTTTTATCGGATGATTTAGATAACATATGATCATTTTCAAGGCTCTTCAAGAAAGTGAATTCTTCATTATTTAATATACCAAATCTAGCAGAAACTTTATTTTTTGCATTTTCAAAAAATCTTATCATTATCTTTTTGCTCTCTGAAAAGTTTAGCCATATCTCATTATTCTTTATTGAAGGAATACTTATTTGTGCCATATATGACGTTAAAGGAATAATTTTTGATTGAATAGTAAATCCAAAATCAATAACATCATAATTGTACTGGTCATAATGAATAGTTCCAGTAACTTTTTTTATTGCTTCTACAATATCATAAGTCACAGAGAAACTATTAATAAAGGTACTGTTTTCTCCTTTTCTACTATTTATATACTTGGTTTCTATCGTATGAGTAGCTTGCTTCTGTCTATTGATAGTTACAATATTTAATTTATCGATTGGTATACACTTTGTAACAACTTGAAAATTTAATATCAAGTTCTGTTTTTTTTGCATCCTGATATCAGTTATTTGAGCATTCTGGATGTAACTCTTAGCTGAAGGAAATTGATTCCATATAAATCTTATTTTATTGTCTAAAGTGAGGTATATATAAATTTCAGTATTATAAATTTTCATTTTTGGAGAATTTATAAATGAAATATCAAAATCATCTACTGAAATTTGCTCCTTTTTTATTCCGTAATAAATAAAAACCCTATCCTCTTGTTTTTCTTTCATCAAACTAGCAATATCTTTACCTGTGATTTTCCAAGTAAAATCGTCTACTTTTATGAATCTAATCTCATTTTTTCCTTTTGCAATAACTAGTTTAACAAAATTAAACGTTCTAGAGATAAAATAGCATTCGTCTTTTTCTGTTCTTATTTCAATTTTATGCATAATAGTACTCACCTAACTTTATCCATCAATTTCCATATAAAAATTTGTAATTGCCTTCGTATTGTAATCATTAGGATCAAATTTTATTATCTGTTCTATCATTGGTATTTCTCTTTGTATAGCTTGTGCAATATCCTCTGCAGAAAATCCTTCAATGTAGGTCGTAGAATACTCTCCCAAAACTGAAACATTTGCAGGGATATTTGTAGCTAGAACAGGAAGTTTTAACGTTAAAGCCTCTAATAAGACCATAGGTTGCCCTTCATAGATTGAAGGAAAAACAAACAAATCACATTGTTTCATAATCGAAAAAGGATCTTCTTGATGTCCTAACAGAAAGACATGTTCTTCAAGCTCAAGTTTTTTGATTAGCTGCTTCATCTCAAGTTTTAAAGGACCTTCTCCTAAAATATACAAACGTACATTTTTTTGATCTTCAATAATTTGCTTGATAGCCTTGATTAAATTGATTTGATTTTTTTCTGGTGATAATCTGCCCATATTAACTAAATTGATAGAGTCAGATGAGATGGTAGGACCGCTTATCCGCTTCTGATTCTTGGCTCTTTCATCAATTAAGTTACTTTGAATTTCCATTGAGTTGACTCTTGCTTCCTCAATGTTTTTTGCTTCAATCCATATTTTATTTCCTTCTGCTGAATTAGTAGAATAGTAATCATT
>JAEXJU010000331.1 GCA_023448955.1 Bacteroidota bacterium | reverse complement strand
GATGATTATTGAGCTGATGGAACTTGGTGAAAATCTGGTAAAAAGAATCTGCTAAAATTTCTTCGGCGTCTTCATCATTTTTCAGGTAGCGTTTGCAAGTCACAAAAAACCGACCTGCGTATTGCTCATAAAGCTTACGCTGCGCATTTCGGTCTTTGTTTTTGCATCTTATGTATAAGTCGTTTTCCATAGAATGGCTTTTATGAATAAAGATGCTTGAGTTTAAAAAAGGTTGGAATTATTTTGAAAATTTATGGAAAAAACTTTGAAAGTCAGCTTTCAAAGTTTTAGAATTTAATCAATGAGGATATCACCAATAGTTGTATCCATTCAGTTTGTCATTCCTTAGGAATCTAAACTTAGCAATTGAGATTCCTACCGGAATGACAATATTATGTTTTAATTTATAATTTATTTAGGGCTTCTTTAAAACTATTAAACTTAAATTTAAAGCCATTTTGCAGTAAAATTTCTGGATAAACATTTCTGCTTTTCAGCATCAGTTCTGTTTCTGTATCAATGACAATTGAAGCTATTTCCAGTAACCAAACCGGGCTCGGGATTCCAAACGGAATCTTGAATTTTTTACGGAGTTGTTCCATCATTTCTTCGTTGGTCAATGGTTTTGGAGCTGTAATATTAATTGAGCCTTCAAGATTTTTATTTTCAATAATATAATTTATGGCTTCGCAAAAATCATCAATGTGAATCCAGCTCATCATTTGATTTCCCTTGCCTTGTTTTCCGCCTAAGCCGAATTTTGTGATTTGCTCAAATTTTGGAAACGCACCGCCATTTTTTCCTAAAACAATAGAAGTTCTGAGTGCTACTTTTCTGATGTTTTGATTCTCAGTTTTGAAGAATTCTTTTTCCCAGGATTTGCAGATATTCATAGAAAAATCGTCACCGGTGATTCCGCTTTTTTCTGTGTTCAGATGCGTTTCCGAATGAATATAAATGGTTGCGGAACTTGCATTAAGCCAGGTTTTTGGAGGATTTTCGCAATATTGAATAGCGTTTTGAAGAACTTTGGTTGAGTTTATTCTGGAATCATAGATTTCTTTTTTGTTCTCATCATTATACCTGCAATCGACTGATTTTCCTGCAAGGTTGATGAGAACATCTGCGTTTTCCAATTCATTTTTCCAAGTTCCAAGTGTTTTTGCATCCCAAAATATTTCGTTTTGGCGTTTTGGATTTCTTGTCAATATTTTGACTTCGTGATGTGTATTGAGGAAATAGTTTTCGAGATATCTTCCAAGGAAACCAGTTCCTGCTGCGATGATTATTTTCATTTTCTTTGATTTTTGTGTATTTTATTGTTGTTAAGTTTTTTTGTGGCCAAAATTTCTTTTTTGCGAAGCGCGCCCCGACTTGAGCGGAAATCCTTTTTTGCTTGTGCTAAAAATTCTAATTAATCTGAACCCGTATTGCAAAAAAGATTGAGAGCGGAAGGCGGAAATAGGCGCCCAAATTATTTATACTTTTGAAACGATGTATAGAAGAACTGCTCCAAATGTGATTCTAAAAATCATCCAGGAAATGGTTGGAACGATTCCTAATTTCAGAATTCTGCATCGTCTCAAATGCTCTAAAAACATTATGAATACTACGATTGCAAAATAAATGAAGTGAAATATTTGACTGAAATTGAAAAATAAAGTTGGAATCAGTAACAATGTTCCAATAAGAGAAACCGTCATCATATTTCCCAGGTAATCCCAGATTCTTTCTTTGAGATAAATTCCCATAAACATGCTTTGCCAAAGGATTTGCATACAACAAATGAAAAATTCTAAACCAAAATTGTTTTTGAAATCGGGAAACAAACGTTGATTATAGAATCCTAAAACATATGCGGAAAACATTAAAACAAATCCAAGATAAAACAGTCTGTATCTCAAGTTGAAATCCGGAACACAATTGTCCTTTGTCAAGTCTTTTGCAGAAGGAATAATCTGTTTTCTGTTGTATGAAACGAATTCGTAAAGTCTCTGAAAAAGCCAATGGAAAGGTTTTATTCTTGCGAATTTTTCAAGAGTCGGGAAAGAATTACCTATGATTGTAAGCAAGCTTTCTAAGCCATAAATTACTTTACTACTTTTCATGTCGATTAATGCGATTTCGTTTTTGGAACGATGGTAATCTAATTTATTTTTTATTTCGGGACATATTTCAGAAAAAGCTTCTCTTCCATTTTCGTCCAACATACCGGATTTTATGAACCCTTTTGAATAGATGTTGCACATTGGACAATCGTTGTCATAGATAAGGATGTGATTTTGTAGAGTTTTCATTGTGTTTGATTTTAAAAGTTAAGGAAATCGCCTTTTGTTCTTTTGTTTGTTCTGAAAAGAATCGTCATAAAGATTTTAAATAGGAGGTTTTTCATTTGTTTTAAATTTTTTGTATTTTCAGTAATTTTTGAAAGTTAAACAGAAATAAAAAAGGATTCAAATCCTTTTCTATTTTAATAAATTGGTGATTTTCCCAACCAGCCAGTGGTCGTCACTTTTTATAGCTAAATCCATAATGTTGTTGATTTTATTGGTCACGTTTCCAAAATCATCCATAAGTTTTACAAATTGTTTAGCTTCATCGGAATCTTCATC
>JAEXJU010000289.1 GCA_023448955.1 Bacteroidota bacterium | reverse complement strand
AATAAAAACATTAACACAATGACTACGCAAGATGAAATCGAAAAAGTACACGGCAGTGGTACGCACGTACTATTACTAGGAGCTGGTGCCTCATTTGCATCAACGCTAAAAAACCCTGAAAAGAACGAAAAAAAACTTCCCTTAATGTGGAATATTGTAGATATTGTTGGGCTAAACGGTATCGTTGATCATTTACCGGATGATTATAAAGCATTGAAGCAGGACTTTGAGAAGCTATACAGTAAGATATCTAATGAAGGTAGGTTTCCAGATGAAAAAGAGGTTATCGAGCTTGAGGTTTATAAGTACTTTGAACAGCTTGACTTACCCAATGAACCAACAATTTATGATTATATGATATTGGCTCTAAGATCTAGAAAAGATGTAATAGCAACTTTTAATTGGGATCCCTTTCTTTATAAGGCATATGTCAGAAATGGAAAATTCACAAAAAGCCCAGGTATATTGTTTTTACATGGATGCGTCTCTTTAGGGTTTGACAAATCAAATGGCACGATTGGACCTGCTGGAATGTACTCAAAAAAAACAGAGCAACTTTTTGAACCAACTCAGTTATTGTATCCGGTTGATAAGAAAGATTATAATACTGATCCTTACATAAAAGGTCAATGGGATTCTCTTGCTGATCGATTGGAAATTGCAGAAAGAGTAACAGTTTTTGGTTATTCAGCACCTATTAGTGATGTTGAAGCTATAGACTTATTAAGTGAGGCTTGGGGAAATGTTGAAGATCGAGCAATGGAAGAATTTGAATTAATAGATATCAGATCCGAAGATGATGTAAGAAATGCATGGAATAGATTCATACATACGCATCATTATCACTATTGTACAGATTACTTTAAAAGTTCTTTAGCTCTTCATCCTAGAAGAACGGTCGAAAGCTATCGCCATTGGGCAATGCCACTTAGTCCGGGAGAAATGTTTCAGGAGGGAAATAAGATACCCGATAGTTTTCAGACACTTGAGGAGCTTTGGGAATGGCACCTACCATTAATAAAAGCTGAAGAAGAGTTTTACAATAATGCCGAGTAGTGACCTAAAGATATAGCTTTGAAAACAAAAAACATAATTATTTTTTTTATTGCTGCGGTTGTAGGGATTCTTGTCGCATTATTCTTGTACTATGAAGGTCCTGAGTATGTCCAGTCAAGATATTTCTATGAGGGAGACAGAGGAAACAGAGGTGCGATTGGTGATGCATTTGGTGGAACGGTAGGTCCGATAATAGCTTGGTTTGCTTCCATTCTAACGTTCTTAGCATTCTATATTCAGTACGATGCTAACAAAGATCAAAGAGATCAATTTGACAAGCAGGCAAATGATATCGTCATAGAAAGGTTTGAAAATAGGTTTTTTGAACTTGTAAGATTACACAGGGAAAATGTAAATGAACAAAACATTCAAAATAAAATCTTTGGTCGTAAGGCATTTACCACATATTATTTTGAGCTAAGGTATATTTACTTCGTTTTAGAATCTATGCACGACAAATTTCCTACGGATACAAGATTAAATAAAGAACAGTTAACAAATTTGGCTTATTTAATTTTCTTTTATGGGATTGGTCATGCTAGTGACAGTGTATTTTCGCACATCTTACCTCAAATAAATTCTCAGCAATTTTTTAAGGACACAATTGAAAAGCTGGAAAAAGAAAAAAAAATGTATTCAGATTTTCTTAGAGAAAAAGCTAGATATGAATCTGAAAAAAAAGTAAAAAATACCAGATTAAAAGATTTGGAAATAGTTCATAATGGCAAAAAAGCAGTTTTTATTCTTCTCTACGAACCATTCACCGGGCACGGGACAAAAATTGGTCACTACTACAGACATTTGTTTCAAACTGTTAAATATGTTGATTCCCAAAAACACAATGTTTTCCAACATGAGAATAATGAAATTAAATATTCTTATGTGAAAATATTACGAGCACAATTGTCAAACTTTGAACAAGTTATATTGTACTACAATTCAGTATGTATTCTAGGTAATCCTTGGATTTCAGATGGGTATATTGAAAAATATCACTTATTGACCAATTTACCACTTTCATTTGCAGACTTTGGAATACAACCTGATAAAAAGTTTGAAGCAGAAATGAAAGCTGATTCCACTTTTTTCGATTGGGAAATACTTAAAGGTTCTTTTCATTAAACAAAGTATTTTTATTTGATTGAAGAAATATATGTAAAAGACAATGAATGCAAAATAAAGCTCAACTATCTCAACCTCGATTGTATATAATTAATTTAAAGTATATTTCAATAAGTTTGGCTAATGAGAAATATCACTTAATAAAAAATGTTTAATTTCACTCAATCGAACCAAATTATCTATAAAATTATTTAGAGATATATTCGTTAAGTTATAAGATGGACTTAATGCATAGCACATTTACACTAATTTATTCTTTACTTCTACTTTTATCTTGCATTTTACTTCGTAAAACCGCCATATCATCACTCACTTTCTTATCCAGAATCTTCGCATAATGCTGAGTGGTTTTTATATTCGTATGCCCCAGCATTTTACTCACACTTTCAATCGGAACACCATTGGACAAAGTAACAGTAGTAGCAAACGTGTGCCTTGCGATATGGAATGTTAAATCTTTATTGATACCACAAATGCTCGCAATTTCTTTGAGGTAAGAATTCATTTTCTGATTGCTGAGAACCGGAAACAGGACATCCGAATTGACACATTGCGGATGGTTTTCATATTTTAAAACCAGCTCCTGAGCAACAGGCAATAGAGGTACTCTTGTTGAGGTATCTGTCTTTTGACGATGAGTAAAAATCCATTGGTCACCGTCAATGCCGACATTGATGTTAGATTTTGACAATTGCTTGACATCCACATAAGCCAATCCGGTATAGCAGCTAAATAGAAAAATATCCCGAACTTGATTCAATCGGTCTGATGCAAAGTTCTTTTCATAGATCATCTGGATTTCTTCTTTGGTAAGATAAGGTCTTTCCACAGCTTTGATCTTCGCTTTATAGCCAAGAAAAGGGTCTTTGGTGATCCAACCATGCGCCATACACAAACGGATGATCTTTTTGAAATTCTTGAGATATTTCACAGCAGTATTGTTTCCGCATTTACGCACACTGCGCAGCCAGAAATCATAATCACTTACAAAACCGTGATCAATTTCCGTAATATCAATATCAGAAACTTTGTATTTCCAATTAATGAATTCCTGGGTATGCTTTAAAGATGTTTTATAGCGCTCCAATGTTCCTGGGGCAAAATCCTGACCGATTAAAGCTTCTACTTTGTCATTATGCTCCTGGAATATCGGAATAAGCATTCTTTGCTCAATGTCAGTTCCAAGCAGTTTAGATTTTAAACTCATTGCTGTCACATCATTCTCCTCTTTCAGCATCTGGTAGTGGTAATCGTAAACTTTCTGTTCCAATGTTTTAAGATAGAGATTTAGTGTTTTAGCTTCTTGAGTATTTCCTAACGCCTTGTGTGATTTAACATCCCATTTCTTTGGATCAATATACCTTTTAGCAGCAATGTCCGCTATCTTGCCATCTATAGTGATTCGTAAGTAGATTGGAGCGGTTCCGTTTGTTCTGATTTTATTCTTTTTGATAAAGAATAACAGGTTGAATGTTTTGTTCATTGTGTGATAACTTTAATGGTTTAATAATTTACTCTTTGTTACCACTTTTTGCAAGATGTACAATCGTTAGACTGCCTATTGGTCAGGTTTTCATTGATTTTTCGTGACCCATTTTTGTGATTTTTTGAATGGGACACGAAATAGGACATATAAATCGTGACCTATTTTGATTTTTTTTGATACCTGAGCTAAAACAAAAAACGCTGTAAACATTGATGTTTACAGCGTTTTAGATTATTTTGGTTTCCCAACTGGCGGAGAGTGAGGGATTCGAACCCCCGGACCTGTTACAGTCAACAGTTTTCAAGACTGCCGCAATCGACCACTCTGCCAACTCTCCTTACTTATACGATTTCTCGTTTTCAGTGGTGCAAATATAGAAAGCTTTTGCGTTCCTAGCAAATAATTTTTTTAAAAAAGAATTAAATGTCTAATTATCAAAAGGAAAAATTAATTTTTAACAACCTGAAATCCCAAAAAAACCATCAATATCCCTATAATAATGCTAGAAAGACTATAAAAAATCAGAACGCCATAATTAGAATTTTGATACAAAGAAAAATTCTCAGCTGAGAAAGTAGAGAAAGTTGTATAACCACCACAAAGTCCTGTTATTAATAAATATTTTAGAGAATTATCAATTTTCAAGAAGTATGCAGATAAACATCCAATTAAAAAGCAGCCTGATATATTGACTAAAAAGGTTCCAAATGGGAAGGAGTTGATATTCCAAAGTTTTTGGGTGTAATTGGAAATCAGAAAGCGTAATAGGCTTCCGGTTCCGCCACCAAGAAAAATATAAATCAGATTTTTCATTATGCTAAAATATAAAATTCCGTTTTTTTCTGGAATAGATTTTCAATAATTTTTATTATTTATAGATAGTGCCGATGCAAACGATTTATTAATCATTTTAAATTTTTCATAATTTTTTGTATATTTGCATTATAATTTATAAACAGTCCACTGCTTTTGCTGATACAATTTTCTCATTTGTATTCTCAAACTGATTCAAGTTTTATTTTTTAATTCCTGATAGCAATACAGACAGACTATTTTATCTTATAACAATTGATTTCGGACAACAATCTCTCAGAGATTTCGGTTTCTTTTGATTCATCATTAAAATAATTTAAAACAACAAGCAATAATTTATGGCAGATTCTTTCTCAAAAAAAGAAAATTTTAAGAAAAAACTACAAAAGCAAAAAGAAAAAGCACAGCGTCGTGAAGAGCGTAAAACTAATAACGACAAAGGAAAAGAAGTAGAATTTATGTATGTCGATGCTTACGGAAGGCTTACATCTACACCACCTGAAGAAAGGGTAGAGGTGGATATCGATAATATCCAGTTAGGTGCAGCGCCGATAGAAGCGGAAGAAACATTGAAAAAAGGAATTGTTACTTTTTTAAGTGATAAAGGCTATGGTTTTATCACAGAAGATAACAATAAAGAGAATGTATTTTTTCACGGAAATAATGCCGATCAGCCTTTGAAAAAAGGAAACAGAGTTTCTTTCGAAAAGGAAAAATCACCAAAAGGTTTTTCTGCTGTCAATATTACTTTAATCAAGTAATCATATTTCAATTAAAATATCATAAGCTCCTTTCGGAGCTTATTTTTTTGGCTTCATTTTAGTTTGGATATTAGTATGGCTTCCAAAATAAAATATAATCCGGACTTAGATTCCCTTACTTCAAAAGAGTTTAAACTTCTGGAAAAAGCTTGTACAGCTATTAGAAATTTTGTTTCAAAATCGAACAAAATTAATAACGTAAGTTACAAAACCAGAGATGCTCACGTTACAGCCTATTCAACATTAAAAGGAACTTTTTTTCTAAATGAAAATTTAGAAGAATATCATATTTTCCCAAAAAAAGAATTGGATTGTCTGATCCGAATATCTAATGCACATATGAAATTGGTTTCTCAGAAAAGAACAATTCCGGCTTATGGATTTTCGGTCAAAATTTCTGATAAAAAGGAAAAAATTGCTAATTTTCCACTGGTGAATTTCCCATTGTTTCCGATTAACAATGTTCCTCGATTTCTTAAAATTTTCATTTCAATAAACCGGTTTTTTTCAGGAAACATTTTACAAAAAATTTGGAATTTTCTAAAGATTGTGAAGGATTTTCTTTTGATCTCACCTTCTCTTTATCATCCTTCATTTATAGCTGAGCTTTTAAAATTCCTGCGAAGACGAAACCATTTTATACTGTCATTAGATTACCATTCCATTGGTGTTTACAGATTAGGAAATCATTTGGTTAAATTAAAACTAACTCCGAAAAATGTTCCCACCAAAGTAGATACAAGGCGTATCGATCATTCAATTGAGAACTATCTTAACGATAATAATTACGAATTAGAATTGATGGTTCAATATTGTTATGATTTGGAAAAACAGCCTGTCAACCAATTAAATAAAATGTGGAAAGATTCTGAATTTATTTCAATGGGAACGGTTAGAATCACAGAGAAGATGGACAAAGATAATCGATGGGTGGAAGGTTTATCATTCAATCCTTTTGAAAGTATTGAAGAATTACAGCCTGTCGGAAGAATCCAGAGATTACGAGATGAAGCATATAAAGCATCTTTTACAACAAGAAAAAATAATCATTTATGAATACAGAATTACTGGGTTTGATTGCCGGTGGAATCACATCTATTGCAATGATGCCACAACTGATAAAAGTTATAAAAGAAAAAAATGCCGAAGATATTTCCGTAGTGATGCTTCTGGTCTTGATAACCGGATTATCTCTTTGGGTTTGGTACGGAATTTTACAGGACGAATTACCAATTATTTTGTCCAATGGCTTTTCAGTTCTGGTCAATATCACTTTGCTGATTTGCTGCATGATTTTTAAAAAGAAAAACTAAATCTCATATATTTCCGCATCCGTAAAGACATAGAATCTTCCTTTTTTAGGGAGATTTTTTGTGTCAAGACCGGTAAACTCACTGAATGCAGGAAGCAATAACTGATTTTCTGAAACAACAAAACAAGGCAGTTTTATATTTTTCACCAAAGAATTAATGACAAATCCAGGATGAATGTGACCCGTAATCTGAAATTTCTCATTTTTTTTCTGAAAATCGTGGACGAACATAAAATCATCGATTTCCAGTATTTGGTCTCTGAAATTCAGGCAAAGTTTGGCTTCCAGCTTTTTTGATATTCTGTCGTGATTGCCTTCTATTAAGTGGAACTCCAGGTTTGAGTATTGATTTTTCCATTCACAAAACTTATCAACACCGGAATTGTCTCCTGCGTGAAGAAGATCTCCAACAACGAGGAATTTTTCGGGTTTAAAATATTCGATGAGAACAGATAATCTTTGTAAATCGTTTTCGAAAACCTGATCGGAAAGGGCAATTCCGTTTTTGCGGAAATGGGCGGTTTTTCCGATGTGTAAATCTGAAAGGATCAAAGCTTTTTCTTTTTTCCAGAACAGCGCACGCTGATTGGTTAAGGTGAAAACTTCGTTTTGAACGTTGATATTTTTAGTTACTATTTTCATTTTTAATTCTGTTGCCAGTCAGATTTTGTTTCTTCTGGTCCAATTTGTTTTTATGTCAAACTTCGCAGCCCGACCTGAGTGGAGCTCTTTTTGTGTAGCGAAGCGGAACAAAAAAGCGGGAACGGAGGGCGGATTAAGCTGCCCAAATAAATAAATTACTATTTAATCTTCTTTGCCTGCTGAATCAGTTTCTGAATCCTCGAATCCAAATCTTCACTCGTCAAAGTCTGTCTCAAGCTATCAACCTTAATCGGGAAACTTAAAGGTGTAAAAGCGTTGGCAAATTTCAGGATTATTTTTGATTTTTCGATTCTTTTGAACGCTTCCACCAAGCGCTGTTCCTGCAACTGCATATTAAACACCTCCGTGTAAGCCTGTCTAACCAGGAAATGGTTCGGATCGTGGTCTTCCAGAACTTTGAAAATCAAACCTGCCGAACTTTGAAGCGATTTATTGGAACGCTGCTGTCCGGGAAAATTCTGAACCACCATTCCGGAAATGACTGCAATATCACGGAATTTCCTTCTTGCCATTTCTGCCGCATTGATGCTGGAAATCACGTCGGTCATCAGATTGTCTCTGGTTAATATTTTATCTAAATTATCCTCATTAAGCGGAATTTCTTTATCACTGAACAGTTCGAAACCATAATCGTTCATCGCCATCGAAAAGGAAATCGGAGACAGCTTTGAAATCCGGTAAGCAATCAATGCAGCCATCACTTCGTGCACTAATCGGCCTTCGAAAGGATACATAAAAAGGTGATAACCCTCACGGTTTTTGATCATTTCCACCAAAAATTCATCATCTTTCGGGATGTGCGACCGCTCTTCCTGATTCGCCAACAGCGGATGCAAAAATTTCAATTCTTTCTCGGAAGCTTTTGGGTTCAAGGCAATTGATAATTTTTCTCGTAAAAACTGACCGAGATTGGAACTCAAGGGCAATCTTCCGCCCAAGTAACTCGGCGCCTGCGCTTTTCCTTTGGAAGCCCGAACGAAAACCGTCATATCCTTTATCATCGCCACTTCCAGAACTCTTCCTGCCAGAATAAATTTCTCTTCTTTTTTCAGTCTCGAAATAAAATACTCTTCAACCATCCCGATATAACCGCCGGAAATGAATTTCACTTTCAGCATCGCATCGCTCACAATCGCACCCATATTCATCCGGTGCAGCATTGCGATTTTCCGTGAGGTTACCTTGTGCAAACCGTCTTCCATTACCACGATTTTATGGTATTCTTCGTAGCTTTTTAGCGCACTTCCGCCAATGGTGAGAAAATCGATCATTGCTTTCCATTCCTCATCGCGGATTTCCTGAAAGGTGTATACTTTTTTAATTCTCTCGTACACTTCATCGGGATAAAACCCGTCTCCAACAGCCAAGGTCATCAGAAACTGAACCAAAACATCAAAGCATAAAACCTGAGGTTCACGAGGTTCGATCACCTTTTGCTTAACGGCTTCTTTCAAAGCAGCTACTTCGATCAATTCCAGAGAATGCGTCGGAACACAGTATATTTTTGAAGTCTCAAAAGGAGAATGACCGCTTCGTCCTGCGCGTTGCAAAAATCTCGCAACTCCTTTCGCAGAACCGATTTGAATAACCGTATCGACAGGTTTAAAATCAATTCCTAAGTCTAATGATGATGTTGAAACCACGGCTTTCAGTTTTCCTGAACTGAGATTTTCTTCAATCCAGATTCTCAATTCCGCATCAATCGAACTGTGGTGAATGGCGATTTGTCCGGCAAAATCGGGATAGGCGTTC
>JAEXJU010000285.1 GCA_023448955.1 Bacteroidota bacterium | reverse complement strand
GGCTGAGCCTGTCGAAGCCTTTTCTAAATACTTTAATCTTACCGAAACAGCGTTTTTGTGCGCTTCTAACTCTTCGGCTGCCGCCATTAATTCAATCGTTTTTCCAATGTTTTGAATTCCGGTTTTTGTGATGTTCTGAAAAGTGATTTTTTTTACAAAACTGTCCAGAGAAACGCCGCTGTAATTTTTAGCAAAACCGTTGGTTGGCAACGTGTGATTGGTTCCGGAAGCATAATCGCCGGCACTTTCCGGACTGTAATTTCCAAGAAATACTGAGCCTGCATTGGTGATTTGACTCGTTAAATTTTCTGCATTTTTAATAGCTAAAATCAAATGTTCGGGCGCGTAATAATTTGAGAACTCAATCGCTTCGTCAATAGAATTTAACAAAATAGATTTGCTGTTTAGTAATGCGATTTTAGCAATTTCTTTTCGAGGTAAATTGGCTAATTGTTTCTCAATTTCAATGTTAATTTCATCAATTATTCTATCGGAATTACTTAACAAAATCACCTGAGAATCCGTTCCGTGTTCCGCTTGAGAAAGCAAATCTGCTGCAACAAAACCCGGAATCGAAGTTTCATCAGCAATAACTAAAACTTCACTCGGACCAGCAGGAATGTCAATAGCAACGCCATAATTCAGAGCCAGTTGTTTCGCAGCGGTCACATATTGATTACCTGGACCAAATATTTTATCAACTTTCGGTATCGTTTCTGTCCCAAAGGTCAAAGCAGCAATCGCCTGGCTTCCGCCAACTTTGAAAATATTTTTGATTCCAATTAAGTTTGCTGTAAATAGAATCGCAGGATTGATTTTTCCATCCAAATCAGGTGGCGAACAAAGCGATATATTTCTACAACCTGCGATGTTTGCGGGAATTCCTAACATCAAAACCGATGAAAACAAAGGTGCGGTTCCTCCTGGAATGTAAATCCCAATATTTTCTATAGCTCTGCTTTTTCTCCAGCAAAAAACACCTTCAGTTGTTTCAATAATCTTTTTCTCTTCCTGTTGGGAACTGTGAAATTTTCTGATGTTTTCAAAAGCTGTTTTTATCGCTGATTTTAGTTCATCAGAAACTAAATTGTCTGCTTCATTAATTTCTGATTCAGAAACTTTAAAATCATTTAAAATAACGCCATCAAATCTTTCAGTGTATAATTTCAAAGCGTTATCACCATTGTTTTTCACATCATCAAAAACAGATTTTACTTGCCCGGAAAGATTTTCCTGATTTTGCAAAGGTCTTTCACAAAGTGATTTCCATTCGGATATTTTTGGATATTTATACTGCTTCATAATATCATTTTTTCAATTTCTAAAACTAAAATTCCCTGTGCACCTTCATTTTTCAGATTCTCAATCACTTCCCAAAATTGGTCTTCTTTGATGACGGAGTGAATCGATGACCAACCACTTTCTGCCAAAGGGAGAACTGTTGGCGATTTCATTCCGGGTAAAAGATTAATGATTTTTTCTAGATTTTCGTTGGGTGCATTCAGAAGTATATATTTGCTTTCGGACGCTTCTTTTACAGCGTTGATTCGGAATAATAATTTTTTGAGAATGTCTTTTTTATCTTCGGACAAATCATTGCTGGAAACCAAAACAGCTTCACTTTCCAGAACCGTTTCCACTTCTTTCAAACCGTTGGTGAGTAGAGTAGAACCGGTGCTAATGATGTCAAAAATGCCATCCGAAAGTCCGATTCCGGGAGCAATTTCTACACTTCCGCCAATCTTTTCGATTTGAGCGTTGATGTTATTGTTTTGAAAATAGTTTGAAAGAATCTCCGGATAAGAAGTCGCTACTTTTTTATTGTCGAAATACTGGATTCCGCTGTAGTTTTCTTCTTTCGGAATGGCCAGCGACAATCTGCATTGCGCAAAACCGAGTTTCTGAACGATTTGGATTCCTTTTTTCTGCTCCAGAACTTCATTAAGACCAAGAATTCCGATATCGGCGACGCCTTGCTCCACGTATTGCGGAATATCATCGTCACGAAGAAACAGGATCTCGATAGGGAAATTGGACGAAACGGCTTTCAGCTTTCTGGTTCCGTTGGAGATTTTGATGCCGCATTCTTCCAGCAGCTTTAGAGACTTCTCACTCAGTCGTCCGCTTTTTTGTAAGGCTAATTTCAGTTTACTCATTGTTAGATTTTGACAAAAGTCCGAGTAAACGACAGGAGAAATTTTTAGAATAAAAAAACCGGCTGATTACTCAGACGGTTAATATTTTCAGAAGTTATGACATATCACTACCTTCCCGTCTGTGCGAGGAAATGGTGATGATGATGCATAAATTGTATAGACATTTCTTATTTTTGTTGGTACAAAGTTAGAAATTATTTTTAATTCAGAATATTTTTAAGGTAAAATTTGTTCAAAACTATTTTTCCATTGAGAAACCATTTCGGTAAATCTCACATTTCCAAAAATCTTATTCCTGATTTTTGAAACTGAGTGAACGCCCTTTTCATCGGATATTCTCAGGATTTCTTCAGCTTTTTGAGATTCGAAGGCGATGATCTCCGCTTCTTCAATTTCCGCTAATTTATTTTTATGAATGAAGGTCACAAAGTTTTCCATTAACGGCGAAATGTAAGCGCCTTCCGTTTGTTTCGGAATTTTAATGACATTATCCTGAAGAAACAAAAGATTTCCGAAAATACTTCTTGCGATTTTTTTGTTTGGATTCAGAAGAATCACATCATCCAGATCATTTTCCTTCGCATAGATTTCGGCATAGATGTTTTCAGCAGAATGAACCCGGATATTACTCAGCAGATTAGCATTCACATTGATTTCTTTGATCAGATCCAATT
>JAEXJU010000265.1 GCA_023448955.1 Bacteroidota bacterium | reverse complement strand
ATCTTTGGATGAGTACGATGCTTTGGAAGCGAAGGTTTCTGCACTGAAAGTCTCTCAGGTGAATGAAGTTCTCAGAAAATACATCAGCGAAGATAAGCTGACTTCTGTATTTGCAGGAGATTTTAATAAGAAATAATTTTAAAGAAATATTATTCCAAAAATAACCCTTTCAGAGTTCCAAACTCTGAAAGGGTTTTATATTAAACACTTTATCGAGCTCGATGCCTGCAATAAAGAATAAATCAATAACAGAATTTTTGTCATTCTGAAAGAATCTAAACATAGTTTTAGAAATATCAATCAAAGAGATAACAGCACATTGAAATACACAAATCGCGGTTTTATTTTAGTTTTTCAGAAATTTCTAATTTGATTTTTGATATTGTGTCTTTATCAAAATTTGAATACCAAATTCTATTAGAAAATTTTTTTAATTCTTGTTCGCTTTTTGAAACAATTTCGTCAGTAATATATTTAGAGTCTCTTCTGTTTTCTATCAGTAGATTTTCTTTAATTATAAATTTATGAACATATTTTCTGGCTACAATTTCGTAACAATCCATTTTGAGATTTGTATAAAGAATAATATTATCAATCGAATCTTTAGGTTGATTGATATTTAGCCTACTTTTTTCTTTATTAAAATAGACAAAATATAAAAGCTCATTATTTGGAATATCTATCCCAGTCATTATTTGAATAAAAGAATTTGAATTACCTTCATCAGTCTTATGTTCAAAATCTTTTTCAGAAATTGTTTCTACGTTTTTCCATAAAATAAAATCTGGACTTTGTTTTAGTCTGTAAAATATCTCTTTCGAATCTTTTTCACAGCTAAATAGTGAAAGTAAAATTAAAATACGAATTAATCTCATTAGTATTAGTTTATTTTAAGTAAATATAACTAAAAAATCACTCAAAATCCATTCTGCCAAACTGACATAATCACGGTAAAATTAAAACTCAAAAAAATAATCGGAGGTAAGAGGAAGGTAACACCAATGTAACCGAAACTGCACATCAAAAATCACTGCCAAGTTGTCAAAAACCCAAACAAAAACCCGCTTCAAATACTTGAAGCAGGTTAAATTTATTTTGTAATTCTAAGGTCAGAAACAATAACCTTATAACGGTCACAATCCTCGAAACAGATTCCGTTTTCTTTCCAGTAAGGATTTTTGGGTTGCAGAATGGGAACTTTGTAAAGTTCAAGATTCGCCAAAATCTTCTGAAATTCTTCCAGAGTCTCAGGATAAAAAACCAGGATATCATCTTCATCAAATTGAGATTCAGGAATGTTGCTGTCTTGAGTGAATTCCAAATGCCAGTTCTCATTGTCCTTTCCAAGAAAAACACCGTCATAACCATTGTGGTCTTTGAAATCACCAAGAACTCTGAAGTCCAAAACTTTGGTGTAAAATCCAATCAACTTCTCCAGATTCTGGGTATGTCTTGCGTATCGGAAAACCATTGGCTAAAGTATTAATGAAAATAAAAATCGTTCAGCTTTTCTTCACAAAGTGTTTTTACCACATTTACCCAACTTTGTTCCTCATTCAAACACGGGATATAATCGAATCTCTCGCCGCCGCCGTGAAGGAAGATTTCTTTGCCTTCTTCGGAAATTTCTTCAAGAGTTTCCAGACAATCGGACACGAAAGCCGGGCAAACTATTGCCAGTTTTTTGATGCCTTTTTTGCCAAGACCTTCCAGAGTAGCGTCGGTATAAGGTTCCATCCATTTGTCTTTTCCTAATCTAGATTGGAAAGTGACTAATGCCTTCTCTTTCGGAATGCCCAACTTTTCACAAACCAACTCTGTCACTTTATAACACTGGTGTCTGTAACAGAATTTGTGCGAAGGATTGTCTTCTTTAGAGCAGCAATTGTTCATATTACAAGTCTTCGTAGGGTCGGTTTTGTAAATATGACGCTCCGGAACACCATGATAAGAAAACTGCAACAAATCAAAATCCGCAGGCAGTTTTTCTTTGATACTTTCTGCCAGAGAATTGATGTAAATCTCGCGGTTGTAAAACGGTTCTACATAATTGATTTTAACATCGGGAAAGAATTTCAGGCGAACTTCTTCTGCTTTTTCAATCACTGTTTCCGTTGTGCTCATTGCGTATTGCGGATAAAGTGGGAACAACGTGATATTGGTAACACCTTGATCTACCAATTCCTGAATACCTGTTTTGATAGATGGTTCTGCATAACGCATTCCCAAACCAACCGGAACATCTACCAACTTTTGAAGTTCCTTCTGCAGATTTTTTGAAATTACAATCAAAGGAGAACCTTCATCTGTCCAAACCGTTTTGTACGCTTCCGCTGATTTTTTCGGTCTGGTTTTCAGGATGATGCCTTGAACCAAAAGTGCGCGAAAAATCCAGCGGTAATCAATGACTTTTTCGTCCATCAAAAATTCATCAAGATAATCTTTTACATCGTTTACATCAGTAGATTTCGGCGAACCGAGATTGACTAGAAGAATTCCTTTTTTATTATTGTTTGTCGGTTGTTGGTTATTGGTTTCCAATTTTGAAATAATTATGATTTATAAGGTCTTCGACTCCGCTCAGACTGACATTCTTTAAAAATATTTATATTAAAAATTGTCACGCTCAGCGTTACGACCAGGCTCAAAATAAAATTTGTCAAAGCGTTAATTTAATAATTTTTTAATTGATGGAAAAACTATCAACCATCAACCAAAAACTATCAACTAAATATTATCCATTCACAGCTTCCACGTTCTCCACCAATTCCGGAACGAATTGTTTCAGAATGCTTTGGATGCCGTTTTTCAATGTTGCAGTGGAAGACGGGCAACCGCTGCACGCACCCTGAAGC
>JAEXJU010000249.1 GCA_023448955.1 Bacteroidota bacterium | reverse complement strand
CATTGGATTTAGTAAATTTATAAAATGAAAAATGTAGTTTTTTTAATATTAATCAGCTTATTTTTGCAGCAATGTGCGCATAAAAAAGTGGATTTAACCAAACCTCAACAATCAACAACAATGGAAGATAACACACACACCAACAATCCTTACTATTCAAGAACAGACAAAACCAAACTGAATGTTTCCAACGAAGAGTGGAAAAAAATCCTTTCACCAGAAGTTTATGCCATTGCTCGTGAAGCTAATACGGAATATCCGTTCACAGGAAAGTATAACGATTTTGATGAAGTAGGAGAATATTATTGTGCCGTTTGTGGCAATCATTTATTTCGTTCAAGCTCCAAATTTGCGAGTACTTGCGGATGGCCAAGTTTCTTCGAAGCGGATAAAGACGGTGTGATTTACAAACGAGATTCTTCTCACGGAATGGAACGCATCGAAGTGCTATGCAAACGTTGTGATTCGCATCTGGGACACGTTTTCAATGATGGTCCACCACCAACAGGGACACGATATTGTATGAATTCTGTCAGCCTGGATTTCCAGCGGGATAACAAATAATATTTATTACAAAAGCAGAAACGAAAATTAAAAAATATATTTATAAAGTCGCAAAGTTTTGATTTGCGACTTTTTTGGTTATAAATTCAAAAACTCTTGCGACTTTGCGCTAATTTTGTACTCATAAATCTAAAGTAAAATTGAAAACAATATTCATCACCGGAGCCACTTCCGGAATTGGGAAAGCCACAGCTATTCTACTTGCACAACAAAAAAACAGATTGATTATCTGTGGGAGAAATCAGAATGTTTTAGACGAACTAAAAGCTCAATTATCTCAACAAACCGAAATTTTTAGTTTAAACTTCGATGTCCGTAACTATGATGAGGTTTTCTCTGCTATTAATTCACTTCCCGAAGATTGGAAAAACATTGATGTTTTGATTAATAACGCTGGAAATGCTCACGGATTAGACCCGATTTCCGATGGAAACATATACGATTGGAATGCAATGTTAGACGGCAATGTAAAAGGTTTGCTTTATGTTTCTCAACCGATTATTAAATTAATGAAAAATAGAGGAAACGGACAAATCATCAATATCAGTTCTGTTGCAGCGAGACAGACTTATGCCAACGGCGTTATTTATTGTGCTTCCAAAAAAGCAGTAGATGTGATTTCCGAAGGAATGAGATTGGAACTGACAGAATTTGGAATTCGTGTTACCAATATTCAGCCGGGCGCTGTGGAGACGGATTTCTCTAAAGTACGACTTAAAGGTGATAATGTAAGAGCAGCGACAGTCTATACCGGTTATGAACCATTGCTTCCGGAAGACATTGCAGATACTATTGCCTATTGCATTAATGCTCCTGAAAGAGTTTCCATTGCGGAGATTGCTATTTATCCAAAAGCACAGGCCGAACCAAGAACGATCTACAGGAAATAATGAAATCAGTTTTTAGTTTTTTATTATTAATCAGTTTCTTCTTCGGATTTTCTCAAGATTATTCCAAAAAAGAGAAGGCATTATTGCATCAGATTTCAAAATTAGATTCTTTGATGGAGCATAATGATTCTAAAATTCTGGATTTATTTTCTGACGATGTTTCCTTTGGACATTCCAACGGTTGGATTCAGAATAAAAGTGATTTCAAAAAAGATTTTGAATCCGGAAAAGTAAAATATCAGTCCGTTGAACAAACTGAACTAAAAGAATTTAAAATTAAAAGTAAATTCGCCAACATACGCAGAATCATTGCGGTAAAAGGACTTTACAAAAACGAAATCTTTGAAATGAAATTGTCTGTACTGGAATTCTGGATCCGAGAAAAAAGAACATGGAAATTGTGGAGCCGGCAGAGTATGGGTTTGAAATCCTAAATATTGTTATAATTTTGTTTTAATGATCTAAAACACAAAAAATGGACGAAGCCAAACAATTTTTAATTTACAGTTTACCTAATGACGAAGTTCGAGTAGATGTTTTTGTGCAGGATGAAACGCTTTGGCTGACACAGAAGGCTATGGCGAATTTGTTTGGTGTCGCAAAATCAACTATAAGTGAACATTTATCAAATATTTATTCTTCTAATGAAATTTCAAAGGAAACAACTGTTCGGGAATTCCGAACGGTTCAAATTGAAGGAGAAAGAAGTGTGAGCAGAAACTTAGAATATTATAACCTAGACGCCATAATATCCGTTGGTTACCGTGTAAATTCAGCTAAGGCGACGCAATTCAGGATTTGGGCCACGCAGACTTTGAAAGAATTTATCATCAAGGGTTTTGTTATGGATGATGATAGATTAAAGCAAGGACAAACCGTTTTTGGCAAAGATTATTTTAAAGAATTACTGCAAAGAGTCCGTTCGATCCGAGCCAGTGAAAGAAGAGTTTATCAGCAGATCACCGACATTTTTGCGGAATGCTGTATAGATTATAATAGGAATTCTGATATCACGAAGAATTTTTATGCAACGGTCCAGAATAAATTTCATTTTGCAATTACCGGAAAAACGGCGGCGGAAATTATTTATAATAAAGCGGATCGCGAAAAAGAAAATATGGGTTTGACAACTTGGAAGCATTGTCCTGATGGCAGAATTCTGAAATCTGATGTTTTAGTTGCCAAAAATTATCTGGAAGAAAAAGAGATTCAGCAATTGGAGCGAACAGTGACAGGCTATTTTGATTACATCGAAAGTTTGATTGAAAGACAAAATACATTTACTATGGAAGCTTTAGCAGAAAGTGTGAACAGATTTCTGAACTTCAATGAGTATAAAGTGCTTGAAGGAAACGGAAAAGTTGCGAAAATTGTTGCAGATAAAAAAGCTGTTTCAGAATATGATGAATTTAATAAAACTCAAAAAATAGTTTCTGATTTTGATAAACAGATTAAAAAAATAAGCAAAATTTAAAATGAAAATCCTCCACATAGAAACCTCGTCCAAAAACTGTTCAATTGCCATTTCTGATGATGAAAAATTATTATGTCTTTGCGAAGAAGTTTCCGATAATTATAAACAATCCGAGAGTCTTCACAGTTTTGTAGAATGGACTTTGGAAGGCGCAGAAATTTCTCTGAAAGATCTGGATGCAGTTTCTCTCGGAAAAGGTCCAGGTTCTTATACAGGCCTTAGAATTGGGGCTGCTTCAGCCAAGGGTTTTTGTTATGGACTTAAATTACCGTTGATTGCTGTCAATTCTTTGGATTCTATGGTTGAAGAATTTGTAAATCAAGGTTTCGAGTTAATCATTCCGTTGATTGATGCCAGAAGAATGGAAGTTTATACCGCTATTTTTGATGGAGAATCCGGCGAAATGATATCTGAAACCGAAGCCAAAATCCTAGATGAACATTCTTTTTCTGAACTGAATGACAAAAAGGTTGTATTCATAGGTGACGGCGCCAGAAAAGCGCAGGAAATCCTGAAACTTCCCAATGCAGAATTCAGATCTGATATTTATCCATCGGCAAAAGGATTGATTAAAAAGTCGATTGAGAAATTTAATCAAAAGGATTTTGAAGATGTTGCTTATTTTGAGCCCTTTTATCTAAAAGATTTTCAAGGAATTAAGAAAACTGATAGAATTAAAAAGCAATAATTATTTCTTAGAAATCCGATATAATTTCCCGCTGTCAGTAATCGCATAAAGATTTCCGTCATTTCCATCAAAAACATCACGGAATCTCTCGTTTTGATCTTCAAGCAGGCGTTCTTCGCCTACAACTTTGTTATTTTCAATAATGATCCTGTTGATTTTTTCACCGCTGAGACAAGCGATGAAAAGGTTATTTTTCCATTCGGCGATAATTCCTGTGTAGAATGTGATTCCGCTGGGTGAGATCACAGGATCCCAGTAATAAACCGGCTGTTCCAAACCCTCTTTTTTGGTCAGTCCGTTATTAATTTTCTCCCCGGAATATTCGATTCCGTACGTGATTGTCGGCCAGCCGTAGTTCTTTCCGGCTTTGATGAGGTTGATCTCATCGCCGCCACGCGGTCCCATTTCGGTTTCCCAAAGTTCACCGGTTTCAGGATGAATGGCTATTCCCTGCGGATTTCTGTGACCATAAGAATAGATTTCAGGCTGTGCTTTTTCGTTATCTGAAAAAGGATTTCCAGGTGCCGGCTTGCCATCTTTTGTAATTTTTATGATTTTTCCTAAATAAGCTGTCAGATCTTGTGCCAGCGGACGTGTTTTAAGATCAGATCTTTCGCCTGTGCTCACAAAAAGATTACCTTCTTTGTCAAAAGCGAGCCGGCTTCCATAATGCAGTTTGCCGTCGTAAGCGGGTGTTGCCCGGAAAATCACCGTTGGATTCGTGATTTTGTTTCCTGAGAGAATTCCTTTACCAACAGATGTCAAATTTCCTTTTTCAAAAGGTTCTGAAAATGACCAGTAAACGGTTTGGTTTTTCTCAAAATCCGGGTCAGTTACAATATCCAGAAGGCCACCCTGTCCGCGGCTGTCCACTTTTGGTAATCCCGTGATCTTGGTAACAGACTTTCCGTCATTGGAAACGAGGTTAATGTAACCTGATTTTTCTGTGATCAGAAAATTGCCATCGGGTAATTGTGCGATTCCCCAAGGTTTACCGAGATTATGACTGATAACATCTACCTTGTATTCTGTTTGTGTTTTGTAGCCCATCACTCTTGTCTGTCCTGCAAATGCAGGCTTGTAATCAGAATTTGGCTTTTCTTTTTCTACTGGCGGAAGATTTTTGACAGATTCTTTTTGCTGGCAGGAAACAATGATAAAGCTGAGACAAAAAACAGCAGAAATAATAGATCTTATCATAACAGAATTTTGTGAATGTATGGAAAAATGATGCCGAAAACTTGTGAATCATCAATGACAACGAATGAGAATCATTCAAAAATAATATTCAGAATAATTACTTTTGTCTTGTGAAACATTTAGTAATTATCGGGCAGGTGATTCCTGAGCCAAAATCTACCGCTGCAGGAACGCGGATGATGCAACTTATTGGGATTTTTTCTGAAGCGGGTTACAAAATCAGCTTTCTTACTGCTGCGAATAATGTTGAGTTTTCGGAGAAAATCGAGATTCATAACATTGAAATCAACCAGGAAAGTTTTGACGATAAAATAAGAGCACTTGATCCTGATATTGTTCTCTTTGACCGGTATGTTACAGAGGAGCAATTTGGTTGGCGTGTTTCGGAGCATTGTCCCAGAGCGTTAAGAATTCTGGATACTGAAGATCTGCATTTCCTGAGAGAGGCGAGACGCAAAGCGTTTACAGAAAAAAGAACATTGAGTCATAATGATTTGATTAATGGTGTTTTTTTGAGAGAGATGGCTTCAATTCTGCGGTGTGACCTTTCTCTTATTATTTCTGAATTTGAATATGAATTATTAACAAAGACTTTCAGAATAGAGGCTGATATTCTTTTTTATATGCCTTTTCTTACGGAACAGATTGAGACAAATAAAACGGCATTTGAGGAAAGGCGACATTTTTTAAACATCGGTAATTTTCTTCACGAACCAAACTGGCAAACGGTTCTGAAACTGAAACAAATCTGGAAATATATCAGAAAAGATCTTCCGGAAGCAGAACTGCATATTTATGGAGCCTATGCCACAGAAAAAGTTTTCCAGCTACACAATGAAAGAGAAGGATTTTTAGTTAAAGGACGAGCAGCGTCTGCAGATGAAATTTTTAAAAAATACAGAGTTTTGCTTGCTCCAATTCCTTTTGGTGCAGGACTGAAAGGAAAGCTGTGGGAAAGTATGAAGTTCGGATTGCCTAATGTTACGAGTTCAATTGGAGCAGAAGCTATGTCTAAAAATTTGCCTTGGAACGGTTTTATAGAAGATTTTGATGAGGAATTTATAAAAAAATCAGTGATTTTATATACCAATGAATCAATCTGGAATCAGGCTAATGAAAATGCTCTCGAAATTTTGAAACATGTCTATAGTAAGAAACTATATATTCAATCATTCTGGACTAAACTATCCAAAATAACAGACGATCTCGATAATCATCGAACTACGCAATTTTTTGGAAAGATTCTTCAGCATCATCAACTCAATTCTACCAAATATATGAGCCGATGGATTGAGGAAAAGAATAAAAATTTGTTGTAATGAAAAAATCGTTTTTTACCGATAGAATAGAGTATTAATGAACGTATGCTGCTTTGTTCTGAAAAACATTGATCGTAGCAATTCTGTCTTTACTGTATACGATCTCCACTGAAAATTGCGAAATCTCATATAGAACAAATCTAAGTTCATCTTTTACGGTCTCGCTCATCAGATGACCTTGGTTCAAAATGATATCACATTGGGATTCATTCGGAAGATTTTTAAAATCATAATAAGAAATATTCATAGCACTGGATTCTGATTGTTATGAATTATCTATTGTCAATTTCTTTGCCAAATTTTGTTAAAATCACAAATGATAATTTATTTATTGTCCTAAATCTTTACCTAACACATAAAAAAGATTAAAAACTTGCGAATAATCGCAATTGGAATTTAGCTCAGATAGTCCCCAAAGTATAAACACAAAAAAACCACCACATTTTTGTGATGGCTTTGCTCCTCCTGCTGGGCTCGAACCAGCGACCCTCTGATTAACAGTCAGATGCTCTAACCAACTGAGCTAAGGAGGAATGTCCTTTGTTTTAAGTGGTGCAAATATAATAGGAATTTCCTTTATCCACCAAATTTTTCAAGAACTTTTTTTTAATTTTTTTGAGTCAAAAATTGACCAACCACTTTAACTATGTCATTTCCAAATATTAACACCATTAGTCCTAATAAGAAAATAACACCTATCATCTGTGCATTTTCCAAAACTTTTTGTGGAACAGGCTTTCCGGTGATGATTTCCCAAAGCGTAAACAATACATGACCTCCATCTAATCCAGGAATTGGAATCAGGTTAAGGAATGCAAGCCATACAGAAAACATTGCAGTAAAACCCCAGAAAAACTCCCAGTCTATTGACAGTCTTCCATCATTACCCTTTTCAACGTGCATATTATTGACAATGGCAATTGGCCCGCCAACTTTCTTATAACCCTGTGTTTTGGTATTAAAGATGATTTTGAACTGTTTTATCTGCATAGTCAGAACATCTATCGTTCTTGTAAATCCTCTCGGAATAGCTTCCAGGAAAGAATACTCCTTGGTTACTTCAGATTTATCAAGATATTTCTGAGCAATTTTAGGATCAAAGGCAAATCCAAGTTTAGCATCATCGCCAACATTCGCAGTCAATTTTAAAGGTTGCTTGTTACGAAGAATTTCCAATTCTATAGTTTTACCTTTATTGATTTTTAGTTGTTCTGCCAATTGGTCAAAATAAACTGTTGGTTTCCCGTTTACGCCTACAATTTCGTCCCCTTTTTGCAGCCCGGCTTTCATAGCTGGTTTGTTAGGAACAACAGTATCAACCACAGCAGGAAAACGATTCATAAAATAAAGCTTCGCCTCATTCGCATGAAGAACTTCGGCAACACCATCTTCATTAACAGGGAATGTCACCTCTTTTCCATCCCTCAAAACCGTTACATTATCCGCAAAAAGCATATTAATGCTGGATGTTTCCATTCTTTCAGCTGGTTTACCATCTATTTTCAGGATTTTATCACCAGTTTTCAGTCCCATTTTCTGGCCAGCATCAGAAACCGCAATTCCATTTTCGAATTTGGAATTATCATGAAACTTTTCGCCGGTAAAGAAAGAAAGACAAGAATAAATCAACCAGGCCAGAAAGAAATTAACCGTCACACCGCCCAGCATAATGATTAGTCGCTGCCACGCAGGTTTTGCACGGAACTCCCAAGGTTCGGCAGGTTTGGAAAGCTGTGCTGTGTCCATACTTTCGTCCACCATTCCGGCGATTTTTACATAACCACCCATCGGGATCCAGCCGATGCCGTATTTCACACCTTCGTGCTTTCTCCAATCGTTGTCAGGAAGCGCAGAAATATCAATTGGCTGTGTTATTTTTTTGCCGTCGATTTCCACCTCCACTTCAGTAGGTTGGTTTTTCGAAAAGAATTTATATTGCCATTTTCCGTTGATTTTCTTCATCGCGAAGATGGAAAAATAAGGGTCGAAGAATAAAAAGAATTTATCTACTTTGGTTTTGAACCATTTCGCTGGCACAAAATGCCCGATTTCGTGTAAAGTCACAAGAATAGAGATGCTCAGGATAAACTGAAATATCTTTAATGCTAATTCCATTAATATGTTTTAAAATTATAGTTGTCAAAGGTAATCATTTAGTCAGAAACTATACCAATGTAAAAACCAGCCTTTTCTCTGCCAAAATAGCACCTGGTGCTAATTATAATTTGGGCAGCTTAATCCGCCCTCCGCTATTATCTTTTTGCTCGGCATAGCCTCTCGCAAAAAGGATAACCGCTCAGGTCGGGCTGCGTGCAATTCAACCTAAAAATTCCCCTCCGCTGGAGGGGTGGCAAAATTCAAAGAATTTTGACGGGGTGGTAAATAATAATTCATTTGTACCAGTTAAATCAGTAATTTTAATCCAAATTAAAAATGTAATTATGTCAAACATCGAGATGATAATCGAGGAAAGAGCAGCAGATATCGGTAATTTTCTGGTTGGCAGATTGTTGCCGTTTTCTCAGAAGAGGAGTGTTGGTCCATTTGTGTTTATAGATCATATGGGACCGGCTGCGCTCAAAGATTATGAAAATATGGATGTTCCGCCACATCCGCACATTGGACTTTCCACTTTGACATTTTTGTTCGAAGGAAGCATAATGCACAGAGATTCCATCGGGACAGAAATCGAGATCAAAGAAGGTGCTGTCAATTGGATGACCGCAGGGAAAGGCGTTGCACATTCCGAAAGAACTCCGGAATATCTCAGAACTACTGATAAAAACCTCCACGGATTACAGATTTGGGTCGCACTTCCGAAAGAATTGGAAACAATGGAACCAGAGTTTTTCCACATCAACAAAGAAGATATCCCAAGCTGGATAGACGATGGAATCCATTATAAACTGATTGCTGGCGAAATCCTCGGACGCAAATCTCCCGTTCCGGCTTATTCGCCGCTTTACTTTCTGGAAGTCAAAAATACACTTCAGGAAGACCGTGAAATCATTCTTGGCGATTATCTTTTCGGAGAATCTTCGTTATACATTTTGGAAGGCAACATCGAAAGCGAAGGCAATCTTTACACGCCGAAACACATCCTGATTGCTAAAGATGCCAAACTTTGTCATTTCACATTAAAACCAGATTCCACTGTTTATATCTTCGGAGGCGAACCGTTTGCGGAACCGCGATACATCTACTGGAACTTTGTAGCAACTTCCCGAGAAATGATTGAAGATGCCAAAACCAGATGGCAAAATCACGAATTCCCAAAAGTGATTAATGATGAGGGTTATGTTCCTTTGCCACCGCAAAATAAAAATATCAAACTGAAAGAATGAGGAATATCATTATTGGAAGTCTCTTGTTAATCTTCTCATTAGCAAACGCTCAGGTTCACAGATTTTATTACGAACTGACTTACAAACCAACCAAAGATTCCACCACAACGGAAAAGGAAATGATGGTCTTGGATGTGGGGAAAGATGAGTCACTTTTTATGCCATACAAGCAGTTGGATTACGATTCTACTTTGACCGCGGGCATCAGAAAAGCTCAGGAAATTGGAGGTGACGTAGATGCAGCCCTGATGACGAAGAAGCCGCCTATTCTCAGCTATAGAATCAATAAGCTAAAGAATGGAACGTTGCGCTACAAAGATTTCATCGGGATGTCCGAGTATTATGTCTATGAGGAAAAGCCAAATCTGAAATGGCAAATCTCGTCAGAAAAAGAAAAAATCGGTATTTACAATACACAAAAAGCGACAACAGAATTTGGCGGAAGACAATGGACGGCCTGGTTCACACCAGAAATCCCAATTCAGGATGGGCCTTATAAATTTTCAGGTCTGCCAGGACTGATTGTAAAAATCGAAGATGCTGGTCAGAACTATATATGGACACTGGAAGCCAATAAAAAACTTAATCAAAACATCGAGACCAATAAACAGAATTACCTTGAGTTTCAAATGGGCGAAGCGAAGAAAATCTCCAAAGAAGGCTTTGTAAAAAAACTTAATGAATACCGCAAAAACCCAATGGGACAGATGTCACAATGGTATGGTGACAAGGATGCAGAATTGATGAAGAAACTGAAAGAGCAGGAAACCCGCGAAAAACAAAAACTCAATCATTACAACAATACTGTTGAGTTATAAAAAAAGCATTCCTGATTTTAGGAATGCTTTTTTATTATATGATTTGGTGTAGAATTTAGAAGTTGAAGGAAACTCCGATGCTTCCGTTATTACCAGCCTCGATATAAGCCCCTACGCTGTCATTGAAGAAGTATCTCACGCCTAAGTGAACGCCTAGTCCAAAATCTTTACCAAGTAATCCTAAATCTACTCCAGGATAAATATCCCATTGGCTCGGCAAGTTCAGAGGATCTTGTAAGTGGAAATTAACTCTACCAAAAACGAAGAAGTTGTTATCCTTATTATCATCTTTATAACCACTGAAATAGATGTTGGCTCCACCTCCTAACGAAACGATTTTTGACAAACCATAGTCATAAGTTCCGGTGATTCCGGTTCCGTTACCCCAAGCGTTAAGACCTACCTGAAGTTTCTGATCGCCTTTTCCTGTCCAAGCCTGCGCATAAGATAGAACACCGGCGAAAAGTCCGAATGCTAATAATAGTTTTTTCATAAGAGTAAGTTTATTTTTGATTATAAAATCAAGATATCAAAAATAAGACCATTAGAGGGATTTTGTAGTTCCAGAGGGATTTCTTTGCTGTCTTTTTTCTTTTCGAAACTGCTTTTCAATTAGAATAAATGAATGTAAACAATAATTAAGACCTTTCAATAGGACTGCTTTTCACTTTCGATTTCCGGCTCTGGTCACCAAAAGAAATCAGCAGATAGAACAAAAAAGGTAAAATAAATATACTTCCAAGAACCAGAGCCCAGCCAAGGGCAGCAATCGTTTTCGGTGCTGCACTTTCGTCGAAAAGTGAAAGATGTGTACCGTTTGCAAATAAAATAATATTCGGATTATGCTGATATGTCGCTGCAACCAAAATCATAATAATCTGAAAACCTCCGAATGCCCGAACTAATAAAAACTGTTTTTTCTTAATGGCTTCATTGGTGAACAAAAGGCTAATGGTCGCCAATGTAATTACAACGATGCCAAGTGCTTTTGAGAAAATCCATTTGAGTAATGGAATTTGAGAATAGTAAGCGCTTAAAAAAACCAAAATACCGGTTGCTACAACATAAATAGCAGTTTCCCGCGCTTTTTTTACCATTACAGGCAATGCATCACTAAACCGTGCTTCGTGCAAAGAAAATAACGAAGCCAGATATGCACACAGCGAAACGGTGAAAAATCCGACACATATTCCGAATGGATTGAGCCAGCTGAAGATATAAAGACCTAAAAAATCTTTGGCTTCCGTATCAATAGAACCGGAAATCGTAGCGGCAGCAATAATCCCTAAAAAAAAAGGCGTCAGCAGGCTGGAGTAGTAGAAGATCTGAGTGTAAATCTTTTGCCAGCTGTCATCCACAGCATCATAATTCCTAAAGGTAAATGCTGTTCCTCTGGCAATAATGCCAATTAGCATCAGAACAACAGGAATATGCAGATATGTAGAAACGGTAGTATAAATGGTCGGAAATCCAACAAATAAAATCACAACAGCAATTATCAGCCACATATGATTGGCTTCCCAAATCGGTGCAATAGATTTGGACATGATCTTTTTCGTTTTTTCACGATAAGTTTTTTTAGAGAACAGTTCAATAATTCCTGCCCCGAAATCGGCCCCGCCGGTAATGACGTAAAGACAGATTGAAATCCAAAGAAATGCAATGACAACGTAAATCATAATGTTTTGTTTTTAGGATTATAATTCGGGTCTGTCGGGTCATACAGTTTCGGAACCATTTTGATTTGTCTCAAAAGTAAAAAGATGATAATCAATGACAACGAAATAAAAACCAGTGTGAAGAAATAAAATGAGTACTGGATTCCCGGCATCGGCGTCACGGCATCAATGGTTTTCATAATGCCATAAATGATCCACGGCTGTCTCCCGACTTCCGTAACAGTCCAGCCGGCTTCCAAAGCGATGTAACCGAACGGAATTGCTGCAACAAAAATTTTAAGGTACCAGCTTTTATCCAGCCATTCCCGTTTCCAGAAATTAGCGATCAGGTATATCAATCCGATGATCATCATTACACTCCCGAAAAAGATCATAATCTGAAAGGCATAATGTACCACAGCCACCGGAGGCCAGTGATCCTTGGGGAAATCCTTAAGTCCTTTTACTTCAGCATCAAAATCACCCCAGGCGAGAAAGCTCAATAGTTTCGGAACTTTTATGGCATATTTTATCTGTTCATTCTCTTCATCCGGAATCCCGCCGATGACGAAGCTGGCGCCTTTTTCTGTTTCAAAGTGCGCTTCCATTGCAGCCAGCTTTACAGGTTGTCTTTTGGCGACAGACTTGGCAGCAATATCTCCGCTGATGGGCGCCAGAAGCGCACCTATAATTGCAAAACCTGCTGAGATCCTGAATGCTTTGGTATGAAAACTGACATTTCTTTTCTTTAAAACCATTATAGCGTGAATACCCGCTACCGCAAATCCTGTTGCCGCAAAAGCAGCCACAGTCATATGAAAAGCCTGCGGAAACCAAGCGTCATTAAACATTGCTTTAATCGGATCAATGTTCAGGTATTTTCCATTGACATAATCAAAACCAGCCGGACTGTTCATCCACGCATTGGCGGCAACTACCAGGATCCCGGACGCTAATCCGCTGACGCCAACCACCACACCGCAGAACCAGTGAAACCATTTATTGAACTTTTCCCAGCCGTAAAGAAAAAAGCCGATAGCTATAGCCTCAATAAAAAAAGCAGTGCCTTCCAGGGAAAAGGGCATACCGAAAATCGGACCGGCATGTTCCATAAATTTGGGCCAGAGTAATCCTAGCTCAAAGGAAAGCATTGTGCCGGAAACCGCTCCTGTTGCAAAAAGAATGGCGACACCTTTGCTCCAGGCTTTGGTGAGGCCTTTGTAAACCTCATCTTTGGTTTTAAGGTATTTGTAATGAGAAAAAGCCATCAGAAACGGCATTACCATTCCCACGCAGGAAAATATGATGTGAAAGCCCAATGAAACGGCCATCTGAGATCGGGCAGCCAGAAAATCATCCATAATCTCAATTTTATTGTAAAGTTAGGATTTAATGATGTTACAATCACATATAATAAGGAAGAGAAATATCATATTCGTAATGACTTTGGGATGATATTTTTTCACTAATTCTGAAAACAAAAAAATCCTGAACAATTTCAGGATTTTAAGAGCCTATTTAAATTTTATTGCTTTTAATTTTCTAAATCAAAATAAACTTTGTTTGTTTTCTACTTTAACATTAAGGATTTCAGTGAATTAAGTCAATTATTATTAAGAAATCATCAATTGATTTTCATTAAGAAATTTAAGCTAAATTACCTTAATTTTCTTACTGTTAAAAATAAATTACAAATTTAAACAGCCTCTAAGTATTATTTTGATGATTTCAGAGATCTGATTCCCATTTCAAAAAGCGCAAAACTAAGCAGGTCAGCATTTTCGCCAATAACTTGTTCTGTAGATCTTCCTGCGCCATGACCTGCATTTTTTTCAATTCTGAGTAAAATAGGATTGCTGCAAGTTTGCTTTTCCTGTAGCTCTGCCCCGAATTTAAATGAATGTGCAGGAACCACACGGTCATCGTGATCACTCGTGATAATCATAGTGGAAGGGTAGCAGGTTCCGGATTTTACGTTGTGAACGGGTGAGTAAGACTTGAGGTATTCGAACATTTCCTTGCTGTCTTCAGCGGTTCCGTAATCGTAGGACCAGCCCGCTCCGGCTGTGAATTTGTTATACCTAAGCATATCCAGAACACCTACTCCGGGGAATGCCACTTTCGCCAGATCCGGCCTCATCGTCATCGTCGCACCCACTAGCAAGCCACCGTTGGAACGTCCGGAAAGCGCTATATAATCTTTGGATGTGTAACCTTTTGCCTGCAGATATTCGGCGGCAGCAATGAAATCTTCGAATACATTTTTCTTTTGCTGTTTTGTACCGGCATCGTGCCATTTCTTGCCATACTCGCCGCCACCACGGATGTTTGGAACTGCATAGATTCCGCCATTTTCCATCCAGATCGCATTCACAACAGAAAATGCAGGCTGAAGGCTGATGTTGAATCCACCATAAGAATAAAGAATAGTCGGGTTTTTACCATCCAGCTTTGTTCCTTTCTTGTAGTTAATCATCATCGGAATTTTTGTACCATCTTTCGAAGTATAAAAAACTTGTTCAGAAATGTAATTTTCTGGGTTGAATTTCACATTTGGTTTTTGGTAGATTTCCGATTTTCCTGATGCTACATTATACTTGTAAATAGTTCCCGGCGTAATATAGTTGGTAAATGAGTAATAGATATCCTTATCCTCTTTTTTGCCGCCAAATCCGGAAACTGTTCCTTTGCCTGGTAATGCAATTTCTCTCACCATTTTCCCCGTTTTGTCAAATTGCTTCACAAGGCTGATCGCATCTTTCATATATTTCCCGAAAAAGTAACCGCCAGCTTCGGAAATGCTTAGGACATTTTCGGTTTCCGGGATCACATCTTTCCAGTTTTCCGGGCTTGGATTTTTAATGCTTACTTTCACAAGTCTCATATTCGGAGCATCTTTATCGGTGAAGATGAAAAGATCATCACCTTGCGTGTCCACAATATCTGCATTGATGTCGAAACCTTTGTTGATTTGCACAAAATCACCACCGTTTTTCAGATCTTTTATATAAAGTTCGTTTCCGTTGGTTGCGTTGGCAGCAGAGATGATGAGAAATCTCTGATCTTCTGAAACACCTGCAGACAGATATCTTCTGGGCGTTTTTTCGCCGCCGAAAATCAGCTGGTCTTCGGATTGTTTTGTGCCCAGTTTGTGGAAATAAACCTTATGCTTATCCGTCATTCCGGAAAGTACGGTTCCTTCTTTTGGCTTGTCATAGCTGGAGTAGTAGAAACCTTCATCACCTTTCCAGGCAATGCCGCTGAATTTCACATCCACAATGGTTTCATCAATTTGCTTTTTGCTTATCGCATCGATGATGATAATTTTATTCCAGTCGCTTCCGCCTTCTGAAATAGAGTAGGCGGCCAAGTTCCCTTTTTTGTTGAATGACAGATTGGAAAGTGAGGTAGTGCCTTTCTCAGAAAACGTATTTGGATCCAGGAAAACCTCGATGTTTTTGGTTTTGTTATTGGTTCTGTAAATCACGGATTGCGCCTGCAAACCATTGTTTTTAGAATAATAGGTATAATCGCCTTCTTTGAAAGGAGCAGAGATTTTCTCATAGTTCCAGATATCCCGCAGCTGATTTTTAATGGTTTCTCTGAAAGGGATTTTGGAGAGGTAGTTCTGGCTGTAAGCCACCTCTTCGTCCACCCATTTTTTTGTAGCTTCGGAATCATTTTCCAGGTCGCGGAAAGGATCTGCGACCGGTGTCCCGAAATAATTGTCCGTTTGATTGCCTTTCCGGGCTTTTGGGTAATTGGGTTTTGCCATAGACTGTGCATTGACTCCTGTGTAGAAAACGACTGCGGCTGCAGTCAGGATTGAGAATCGTTTCATTTTTATTTTTTGATGGTTTTCAAAATTAATGAAAATTCTCTCCATAGCTGCGATAACCGGGGATGAAATATTGGAGCGGAAGGTTATTTTAGTTTGACGGAAGCTTGTTTCATTTCGGCGGAAGCTTATTTTAGTTTGGCAGAAGG
>JAEXJU010000231.1 GCA_023448955.1 Bacteroidota bacterium | reverse complement strand
TATCAAAACAGCATAGGCATTTTTACCACCCATATTTTTGTATCCGCTTATGTAAACATTAGAAAAAATCCCTGTACCTTGCCTTTTGAACTGAATTGCTGAAATCTCTGCAGAACCTGCCACTTCTGGATTTGTATTTGTATCTCTAATGAGTGTGATATTAGAAATTTTTGGAGGTGTATTGTCTATATTTGCCGAAGCTTCTATTTCCATACCAAAGTTTCCTGTAACAGTTTGGAAAGCAAACCAATTGCTATTATTTTGTCCGCTCCAAGCATCTTGCCAGTCAAAGGAGTCATCATAATTGCCATAAGAAACCAAATTTTTGGCACTCACTGTTCCACCGAAAAATTCAAAACCATCATCTGTCCCTTTATACGCGACAAGATTTTCCAGAATGGTACCATCTCCAACCGCATAGAATGTGAAGGTATTGGTTTCGGAAGTACCATCTCCAATTTTTTTACCTGCATATTCTACACGAACATATTGTAAAATTCCCGAGCTAAAATTAGCATCATTACCGCCATAAGTAATAGCATTACCATCTTCTGAAACCGCTGTAGCATTTCCGTTTACAGCCTTAATTGGTGCTTTGCCATAAATTGTAATGCCACCCCAAGCTCCCGGCGTTTTGTTTGCTGTTGTGAAAATGATGGGTTCGCTGGCAGAGCCTGTCGCAAATATTTTTCCGCCTTGCAAAACGACTAAACTTGATGTAACCGTAGTAGAAACTGTAAAATTAGCTCCTGCCTCTATCGTTAGTGTCGCTCCATCTGCTACTTTTACAATACCTTCTAACGTATAATTTCCTTTTTTAATGGTTAAGTTGGAACTTATGACTCCGGAAAGCTTTCCTCCATCTGGCAGTACACCTGTAGTGGTACTAGGTTGTGAAGTAGAATTGTCCGATATCTCATCATTGATTTCAACTGTACAAGAAGAAATGCTGAGAAGTAATGTTAATGATAAAAGTGTTAAAAGATTTTTTTTCATTTTATTTAAGATTTATTAATTATTGATTTAGAATGTGTATCCTACTGTGAAATTGAAGGATATACCATTGAAATAGTTACTAAAAGCAAAGTTGTTATTGGTTTCTACTGGATAATAACTTTTATCTCCCAGTTCTACACGGTATTTGCTATCTAAGATGTTTTGAACGGCCCATTTGATGTTCCAGTTTTTGTTTAGTTGGTTTTGATACACAAAATCCAGAAGATTATAAGGTCTTTCATAATAGTTATCCGAGCCAGAGCTTCCTACAGCATATATTTTAGATCCAGAAACGCCATAAACCAGAGAGAAGGTCTTAGTAAAATTGTTAGAATTTTTATATTCGTATTTTAAATCAGCATTGATTGTGTATGGTGCTGCTCCTTGAAGTCCTCTTTTCCTGATTTCTCCTTGGTAATTATTGACATTTGGTTTTTCGAGATTTAATTGTTCAACACTTCTATCAACATCAGAATACATCAGTGTTGCATTGGCACCCAAAGTAAATTTTTCCAAAGCTTGGGAAATTCTACCCAAACTAAAAACACCTTCCAACTCTATTCCTGCAAGGGTTGCTTTTTTAGCGTTTAGAAAAGTGATGTCCATCCCGCTTGCATTTCCTGTGGTAATGAAGGATCTTTCAATAGCATTATTTATTATTTTAGCAAATACATTGACGGCAAACAGTTCTTTTGGAGTTGGAAAGTACTCCCACTTTAAATCGGCATTATAATTTTCGCTATTCTTGATGTTCTGATTCCCTAAAATAGTGGTATTATCAGGATTGATATACTGCAACGGCATAGTCTCGATAAGAATAGGCCGTGTAATGGTTTTGCTTAAAGACAACCTGAGATTACTTTTGTTATTGAGCGCTTTTTTAATGGATAAAGATGGCAAAAAGTAATACTTATTAGGCGTTAAATTTTGGGTATCGGAGCTTCCGATATTGTTGTAACGAATCACTCTCATATCATTTTCTATTCTACCACCTAACAAAATATCCCAAGTATCATTCGGTTTATAGTCAAAATTTAGATAGCCTGCATTCACAAATTGATAGATATTGGATAAATAATTGTACTTATCAGAACCTTCATTATAGTAAAGACTTCCGTTAGCAATAGAATTGTTTAAAGTGTTTTGTGGTTTGTCTATATTTATTGCCACAGAATTGCTTCCAACGCCTGGATTTCCGAAAATAAAACGGTAAGAGTTTTTTCGTACATCGGCAAAACCATTGTAGCCTACTGCTACTTGCAAAGGATAATCTTTTCTTTCTCCCTTATTGCCAAGAAAAACAGAATACTCTCCATAAGCAGAACCATAAAACCTGCCATCAACATCCAAATATTGCCTTATGAAGCTATTACCTCCGTAAGAAATCATAGCATTATTATAGTCTGATGGTGCAGTAAGCTCGAAAATTTTACGGTCAGGCTGACTGTAATTGTTCAGGACATAACTTACTCCAGCTTTTAATTGTTGTCTTTCTGAAATTTTCTGTGATGCCGATAATTGCAAATCCAAAAATCTGGAAATATCCTGCTGGTTGGTTCTAAAAAAACGAATATCCTGAACACTGAAATTTTTGTATCCCAAGAAATCTTCAATAATATTAGAAGAATTTTGGAGGAAAATACTGTTAAAATTGACATTTGTCCCTTTGTTTTTATAAGACAATCCTAGTAGAACAGAAGATTCGGTTTCGTATTCATAGCTTTTCTTCTGCAAAAGATTACTTAGCTCAATAATACCTCCGTTATCTCTAAATTGATTATTCTCTCCTTCTCTGTAGGAGTAGCTTGATCCCTGATTCAAAGAAAACAAAATACCAAAACTTCCGGACTCGCCCATTTTTAATTTTTGTGCGGTTGTAAATCCAATGCTTGTATTGGGCATTGTTTTGATGTTATCTACATCCCAAGAATCTTTAAAAGAAGATAAAGATTGTTCCTTACTGAAAACAAAACCGTTTGGTCTTGCGTCTTTTACTTCATTGGGCAATCTTCTATCTCTAGAATTCAGACTGAGATAACCCTTCATTCCATTGGCACCTTCAGAAATTCTAAAATTATTTCTGAAAGTACTTAAAGTATTCACACCAACGCTAAATTCTACCTTAGTGAAAGCCTTATCAATCGTTAAAGTTTCAATATCAAATGTTGCACCTGCAAAATCTCCATAAAGATTGGAATTGAAGGTCTTGTAAATATTTAGTTTCCCTACCACATCAGTTGGAAACTGTTTTAGGGCAATAATTTTCTGAAAAGGATTGTTAGAAGGCGATCCCAATCCGTTGATTAAAAGATAATTGTACCGTTCTTCCAAACCTCTTACGAAAAGACCTCGTCCTTCTACCGTGGTAATTCCGGTAACCTTGGTAAGACCTTGCTCTACGTTAGAAATCCCTTTTCTGGCAATCTCTTCAGAACTTATAGCCTGTTTTTGAATGATGGCTTTTTTCTGTTCGCCCAAAACAGCAGCTTCGGTTTTTTTATTTGTATTACCGATGATTTTTACCTCATCGATTTTCTTTTCACCCTTTATAGTATCCTGGGTATTTTGTGCCAATAAAATAGACATTGGCATACAAAGAAACAAAGCACTGATGCTTATAGTTTTTGCTTTCATGTTTTACTTTCCTTTTCTTCGTTGCCAAAGAAATGATTTGGAAAGCAATCTTAATGTATAGGAATTTTTAAATATTCTTTAACATCCTATTACGAAAAATGATATTATGTTAAATCAAGTTTAACAAGTTAATGGGTTTTAAAAGTCTGTTCATTATTTGTTAAATTTGCAACAGATAATTTTATCTGGAAGTTTTATTAAAAAATTATAAAATAATGAAAATCAGAGTTTTGAAAACTTTAACAGTTGTTCATATTTGATTTTCACCAAAATCTGAACTTATATGGACTTAAATCAGACAATAGAAATACTACAATCCGGCGGAACCATACTCTATCCTACCGATACAATATGGGGAATCGGCTGTGACGCGACCAATCCTGAAGCCATAAAAAAGATATTCGACATCAAAAAAAGAGAACCTAACAAGTCTCTTATTATATTAGTAGAGTCTGAAAAAAGATTGCAGGATTTGGTAGATGTTCCGGAAATGGCCTGGCAAATTATCGATCTTAGCGAGAAACCCGTGACTATTGTTTACGAAAATCCAAAGAATCTCCCGAAAGAATTATTGGCCGAAGACGGCAGTATCGGCATCCGGATCGTCAAAAATGATTACTGTAAGAAACTGATTTCAAAACTCAACAAACCTCTCGTTTCAACATCGGCTAATCTCAGCGGACAGAAATCCCCAATGAAATTCAGCGACATCTCAGAAGAGATCAGGAAAGCCGTGGATTATGTTGTGGAAGATCCAGATAATAAAGTTTCAGAATTTTCCGGTTCGTCTGTCATCAAAGTCTGGAATAACAATCAGATAAAAGTATTGAG
>JAEXJU010000153.1 GCA_023448955.1 Bacteroidota bacterium | reverse complement strand
ATTGAACGCTTTTTTACTTTTGCTACGCTTTCGACCATTTTTATACCTGATTAAATTTTTCCGATTGCACCGATTCTTTTGGCAAGTACATACTTGGAGAATTCGGAAAGGATTGAGATTAGTTTATTTTGTCAGTTCTGGGATGACATTTTATTCCTGGAAAAAATGTGTTAAGGGTCTAACATTTCTTCTGAAGTAAGTTCTGCAAATACTTGATTGATGATATTTAATTTAGAATATAAAAGCCTTTTGAAAACAAGCTTGCAACTTTCACGGGAAGATTGATGAAAATAATTAGAATATCGACCTGCTGAAAAATTAGAACATACATATATAGTGTTAGAGCCATAAAAAAGGGGTAATATAACAGGATTAACAGGAATAGTTAATAAATGTTCTTTATACCTTACACGACCGCAGACCCAACATTTAGAGCGTTGTTTTTTATCCATTTTTATTAGTTTTAAGAATTTGACAGAAAGGCAATGAAACAGGCGTAAAAAGGGGAACTAATTCAGTTTGATAACCACGTCCAAAGTGAATTTGGCCACAAACGGAGTAGTAGTATAGTATTCCGGTGTTGATCTCTAAAACAGGGTAGATTTGACCTATTTTTAATTGTTTAGGTAAGGTTATCCCGTGACTGATAAAACGCACATCTGAGATAGCGTATTCGTAGTGATTCATATAAAAAGTTTTAAGGATTTATTTAAATGTAATTCGTAAGAATTTTGATAAACAGAATAAAACTTAGATCGTAAATCTGTTAGTAAATGATAAATGTTTTCAGCTTCTATATGGTGTTTTTTAGAAACTTTAAAACAAACTGTCATCATTGAATTATTGAAAGCGTTGATATATGCCGCAACATCATCAGGACTTTTTAACTGGGATTTCTTTTGATAAATGTTATATCTTATTTCATCCAAATCAAGAAACATTCTGGCAGTTCCAAAACCAAATAAATCATTATTTGAAAGTTCGAGATCCAAAGATTTTACACGAGTGTAAAATATCTCAAGAAGAAAATAATATTCTTTGAAGAAGTTATTTAGGTCTTTATAATATTCTAAAATATTATACTTATTCGTAAAGATTAATCTTTTATTACAAATACGACAAGCATATATTCTTTTGCCTTCAGGATTGGAATCTTCAATAAAATCAAGTTTAAACATAGCTAATAAAGTTTTTATTTTGATTGAACGTTAGAAGCCTTTGCTTACACGGTTAAACTCAAAAATTTTGAATTTAACTTTGTAGAATTTCCCTTAAACACTATAAACCCAATTTAACATAATATAAATTATAGGACATTTTATAATTTCTGAATTTTCATCTTAATAATGCCAAATAGATTGGTTGGTATAATATTTTCAGGTTTCACAATGGTCTATAAAAAATATATTATGAAAAAAATTATTGTTATACTTTCAGCTTTATCAATCATTGTTTCTTGCGAGAAAAATGATGGCAAACAGACTAATGTGGAAAATCGAAAACCTGATACACTTGCAATGCCTAATCAGGAAAAAAATCAAATTGAACAAAGAGAAAATACGGATTACTGTTATCTGAACGTAATTGGTAAAGATTCGCTGATGCTTAAATATAAAGTCATCAATGGCAATGTTTCCGGCAAACTCACCTACAAAAATTTCGAAAAAGATTCTTCTTTCGGCGATGTTACCGGTCGGGTTTCGGGAGATACATTGAAGCTTAACTATACATTTTCTTCGGAAGGTATGACCAGCGAACGCGAAGTTTATTTTTTACAGGACAGCGGCGTATTGCTGGAAGGAACCGGAGAATATGCCGACCCGGCTTCTTCAAAGCAAAAATATTTGTCCTCGAAAGCTATCAAGTATTCCAAAGGACGTCGTCTGGCTCCTGTAGATTGTACAGAAATAAAATAAAAACAGCAGCCAATCGGCTGCTGCTAACATAAATCCTTAAAATTTATAATTATAAAATTATAGTCTGTATAGAATGCGCTGGCGCAGAAAGTCTGGAAGATTTTCCTTCGATCCAAAGATTAAAATCGGTGTCCACTTCTCCTTCATTCATCACAATGACAACCACTTCCCCATTTTCATTCATAAAACTGGTGGAAAGCAGAAAATCTTTATTGGTAGAAGTTCCTAATCTTTGCGCATTAGGCTTTACATATTTTGAAATGTGTCCTATATAATAGTATTCGTAAGTATAATGTAATTCTCCTGTTTTGGTGTCAGCTATCACCGGAGCAAAGCAAAAATTACCGGCGTGATTGGGACCGCCGTTTTCATCCAAAAGAATGTTCCAGTCTGTCCACGCGGCAGTTCCTTTATTAAAATCATTAATCATATTTCTGCCATACAATTCCCCTAGGCTGACATCATAGATTTTTGAAAAATCGAATTTTTCCTTGCAACCTTCCGTAAAAATCAGAAATTTATCCGGAAATGCTCTTTGTGTTTCACCAAGATTGTCAAATAGTTGCGTTTTGTTATTCCACGTTTCATACCAGTGATAGCCAATCCCTGAAGCATACTTGGATGTTTCTTTGTCCTGGAGCGTGGTAGTTGCACGCTGATAAATCAGATCCCGGTTATGATCCCAGATGATTACCTTTTTATTTTGATATCCGTTTTTCCAAAGTGTTGGTCCCAGATTCTCTTTCAAAAATTTGCCTTCTTCTTCGGCTGTGTAAATACAGGATTCCCAGGTTTGCGTAGCCATTGGCTCATTTTGAACTGTTAATCCCCAGACCGGAATATTTCTTTTTTCATATTCCTGGATGAATTTTACATAATAATTAGCCCAGGTCTGATAATGTTTGTCCAGCAATCTTCCGCCTTTCAGCATAGAGTTATTAGACTTCATCCACGCAGGCGGACTCCACGGACTGAAATAGAATCTAAATGACTTTGAGTCTATTTCTTGCTGTGCCAGTTTTATCAAAGGAATCTTATACTTTTCGTCGTGCTTGACATTAAACGAATTAAGACTCGTATCATTATCTTTGATGTAAGTATAATTATCACTGGAGAAATCACAGGAATTCATATTAGTCCTAACAATATTATAACCTATCCCCGATTTTCCGTAATACGCTTCTATCAGTTCCTTTTGCTTTTGTTTCGGCAGCTTGGCAAAAACTTCTGCGGATGCATCAGTAATAGCGCCGCCAATTCCTATAAGTTTCTGATATTTGAAATCCGGATCTACGAAAACACAAACATCGGTTTCTTTAGGTTGAGGAAAATCGATGAACCTGGCATTGGCTTTCTGAGCGAATTTCTCATTATTTTTTTGTGATGTTAGTATCACTCTACCCTCTTTTATTCCGGATTTCCAGTAATTCTGTGCATTGGAATTATTTATAAACCCTAATATAAAGCTGGCTATTATTAACCTATTCATTGAGTACAAATTCTGTAAATCAGAATATTTTATTTTAATCATTTATTTTATATACACGGACATAATCTATCAGAAACTTCTGAGGATAAATTGTGCTGTCCACTCCTTCTTTTCCGCCCCAGTTACCCCCTACAGCCTGATTCAGAATAAGGTAAAAAGGCTGATCAAACGGCCAGGCATCATATTTTTTTTCGGTATTGATATAGGTGAAATATTTTTTATTGTCGATGAACATTTCAATTTTTTCAGGTGTCCAGTCTGCCCTGTAAACATGAAAATTTTCAGTAGCGTCTTTTACGATAAGCGTGTCTGTTTTCTGAGTTCCGATAATATGATTATATTTTTTTGTATGCACGGAAGCGTGAATAAATCCTTCATTATAGCCGACGTGTTCCATGATGTCGATCTCACCATCTTCCGGCCACTCTTTTATATTTTTACTTAGCATCCATATTGCCGGCCAGGTTCCTTTACCTTTAGGTAATTTTGCTCTCACCTCCACACTTCCGTACTGGAAAGGAAACGTTTCTTTAGTAATGAGTTTAGCAGATGTATATTTGTTACTTTCCCATTGTTCTTTTCTGGCTTCTATAATAAGATTGCCATCTTCTACCCTTGCATTTTCCTTCCGGTCTTTGGTGTAAAACTGCAGTTCATTATTTCCGAATCCATCGCCACCAGTTTCAAAAGTCCATTTGGATTTATC
>JAEXJU010000141.1 GCA_023448955.1 Bacteroidota bacterium | reverse complement strand
AATCAAAATAAACTTTGTTTGTTTTCTACTTTAACATTAAGGATTTCAGTGAATTAAGTCATTTATAATTAAGAAATCAATCAATTGATTTTCATTAAGATATTTAAGCTAAATTACCTTAATTTTCTTACTGTTAAAAATAAATTACAAATTTAAACAGCTTCTAAGATTTTGAATTATTTCCTTTTACTGGTTTTCAGCTGTCTGTTTTGCTTTAGTCAGGATGCCAGCGACAATCTGAAAAACAAAACTTTTTCTGCAAAAGTGATCGGGATTTCTGATGGCGATACAATGGAAATTCTATTTAGAAATAAACCCATAAAAATACGATTAGCTCATATTGACGCACCCGAAAAAAAAGGAACTCAACCTTTTGGGGATAACTCCAAAAAGGCGTTATCTGATCTTTGTTTCGGGAAAGTTGTGACTGTCCAATCCGAAAAATATGATCGGTACAAGCGTTTGATCGCTGTGATAGTTAATGACAAAAATAAAAACGTAAATAAAGAAATGCTTCGGCTGGGAATGGCCTGGCATTATAAAAAATATTCCAACAACGCCGAATATGCTCAATTGGAAAATCTGGCAAGAAAAAATAGAGTAGGACTTTGGCAAGATCAGAATGCTATAGCACCTTGGCTATGGCGAGAAAACAAAAAAAATGAATCAAAATATTATAAAAGCATTGCATTCCGACATCGGTGAATTAACCGCAATGATGAAGGATTTTTATGCGATAGATCATTATCCTTTCAACGAAAATCTGGTTGCAGAAAATTTTGAAAGATTTATTGAGAATGAGAAATATGGAGAATGTTTCAAGATAATCTGTGAACAGGAGATTGCTGGATATATTATTCTTGCAAAATATTTCAGCTTCGAGTTTGGAGGCGAAATATTGTTTTTAGATGAGTTGTATGTTAAACCGGAATTTCAGGGAAAATCTCTTGGGAAAAGAGCAATGGAATTCGTAAAAGACTATTCAGCTGAAAAAAAATTTCCTGTAGTCCTTCTGGAAATAGAAAACCATAATGAAAAAGCAAAAAAGCTTTATGAACATTATGGTTTCCAAAATCATAAACGGAGTCTGATGATTCTTAAAAATTGATATTCAGCTTTCTCAATTCTGCTCCAAGGTCAGTTTCCGGCTCTATATGAATTGTTATGAAGCCCAGCTGTTTTGCCGTAGCTATATTTTTTGCATTATCATCTATAAAAACCGACTCTTCAGGTTTCAAATCATAGCGTTGCAATAAAACTTCGAAAATCTCTTTGTCCGGTTTTATTAATTTTTCTGTTCCGGAAACAACTATTTTATCTTCAAATAACCTGAAAAAATCATAGTTTTCTAATGCGTAAGGAAAAGTTTCTGCAGACCAGTTCGTAAGTCCGTAAAGATCATATTTTCCTTCCAACTTTCTTAGAATTGTCACATTTTCAGGGATGTCACTTTTCAGCATTACAGTCCAGTTATCATAGTAAGCACGGATTTCTTTTTCCCATTCAGGATGTTGCATAATTAGTAATTCTGTTCCATCTTTCAGCGTTCGTCCGCGGTCTTGTTCTATATTCCATTCATCTTTGGCTATGTTTTTTAAGAACCATTCCATCTTTTCATCATCATTGAAATAGGTTCTGAAATAATATCTCGGATCCCAATCCATCAACACACCACCAAAATCGAAAACTATATTTTTTATCATTATAACTTTTTTTCAAAAATAAAAAAAAGACTTCAGATTAATTCTAAAGTCTTGGGTTTATGAAGATTTTGTGTTTGATTATTTATCAATTGATCCCATTACTTTCTGGGCAAAAGAATTGAGAGCGTCTTTTTCGCTCATACCGTTTTTTACATTGGCGTGAACTTCCAAAGCACCACAGATATTGGTAATCAATTCACCAGCTACATTGACATCCTCATCAGAAACATTACGGAATTCGCAGAAACTTTCCAAAACTTCCAGTGTAGCTTCCAGGTTTTCCGGCGTCTGATTCTGGTAAAATTGTCTTATGATTGGTAATTTCATTATATTAGAATTTAAAGATTGAATGATTTAATCTTTTACTTCCTCAAAAAGCTGATTCAAGCTATCGGCCTGATTGGTCTGAACCTGATTTTTAAGAACTCCGTTTTCAAAAGCTGCAAAAGTCGGAAGATTATCTACTGTTGCTAGTTTTCTGCTTTCCGGTAATTTTTCTGCATCTACATAATAAAATGGAATAGAATCATTTTCAGAAGCCAATTTTTTGAACTTAGGCTTCATAATTCTGCAGTTTCCGCACCAGGTTGCGCCATATTGAACCATTACTTTCTTATTTTCACTCACAATCTGCTGTAAGTTATCTTCTGTAAGTTCTATATACATAATTTTATAAATTTAGCAATGTAGCAGTTTAACAATTTACCAAAAATGGATTCATTGTTAAACTATTACATTTTTTATATTGTTAAATTAATTTTTGCTAAAATATTCAGCAACGCCTTTTCTGTCAGCGTTCATTGCGTCTTTACCTTCTTCCCAGTTAGCCGGACAAACTTCCCCATGTTTCTGAACGTGCGCGTAAGCATCAATCAGTCTCAGATATTCTTTCACGTTTCTTCCGAGCGGCATATCGTTTACAGATTCGTGGAAAATTTTTCCAGTTTCATCGATAAGGTAAGTTTCTCTGTAAGTTTCGTTAGATCCTGTTAGCAGTTCGTTTCCTTCTTCATCATATTCCAGTTCCTGATCTACGATCCCAAGAATATTTGCTAATTGTCTGTGTGTGTCAGCTAGGATTGGATAAGTTACGCCTTCTATTCCGCCATTATCTTTCGGGGTGTTTAGCCAAGCGAAATGAACTTCATTTGTATCACAAGAAGCTCCGATCACGATTGTATTTCTTTTTTGGAATTCCGGTAAAGCCTCCTGAAAAGCGTGTAGTTCAGTTGGACAAACGAAAGTAAAATCTTTCGGATACCAGAATAAAAGTACTTTTTGCTGATTATTAACCGCTACTTCATAGATATTGATTTTAAGATCATCACCCATTTCGCTCATTGCGTCAATTGCTACATTTGGAAATAATTTACCTACTAATGACATAATATTTAAGTTTAAATTGTTTTTTAAAATTTACAGTGACAAAATTAAACAGATTTTGTGAATTGGAAAACAAATATCAATTTATAAAATCTATCGAAGTAAAAGATGAGTATTTTATGTATTATTGATGGTTTTATAAATTATGAGCTTATAATATTCACATTAAAATCTTATATAGAATTAAATTTTATCAAATTTCAAACAAATAATTAACAAATATTGTGATGAAAATCAGATAAGTGAAATTTTAGTGACTTAAATAAAATTAAAATATTGTCAATAGAAGTTTGTTTTTTTATAATTTTAGCGCGTACAAAAGACTAATGCTATTTAATTCAATCCACTTCGCCTTGTTTGTACCAATAATATTTATACTTTATTGGTTTTGTTTTAATAAAAAACTGAGAAATCAGAATTTTTTATTGCTTTTTTCAAGTTATTTTTTTTATTCTTGCTGGGATTGGCGCTTCACTTTTCTGCTTTTTTTCTCAACGCTACTTGATTATTTTACAGGAATCGAGATGCAAAACTCAAATAATCACAAGATAAAGCAATTTTGGTTTTGGATCAGCATTATTGTAAATATTGGCTTTCTAGGTATTTTTAAATATTATAATTTTTTTGCAGAATCTTTCGCAAAAGTAATTAGTGGTTTTGGATGGCAGGTTAATCCATTACTCCTGAATATTATTTTGCCTGTTGGTATTTCTTTCTACACTTTTCATGGTCTTTCTTATGTCATTGATATTTATAAAAATAAAATAAGTGCAGAAAAAAATTTTGTAGATTATGCAGTATTTGTCAGCTTTTTTCCACTTCTTGTTGCAGGACCGATAGAACGGGCAACACATCTGCTGCCTCAGATAAAAAAGAGACGAATTTTTAATTACGAAAATGCTGCAGATGGAATTCGTCAGATTCTTTGGGGATTATTTAAAAAAATAGTAATTGCTGATAACTGTGCAGTATTTGCCAATCAGATTTTTAATAATTATGGTGAGATGAATGGCAGTTCTCTCGCTCTTGGCGCATTATTTTTCACTTTTCAGATTTATGGAGATTTTTCCGGTTATTCTGACATTGCTTTGGGAACAGCACGTCTATTCGGAATAGAACTGCTGAAGAACTTTTCTTTTCCATATTTTTCAAGAGATATTGCGGAGTTCTGGAGACGCTGGCATATCTCACTGTCATCTTGGTTCAAAGATTATTTATACATACCACTTGGTGGAAGCAACGGCGGGAATTGGATGCGAATAAGAAACACCTTCATTATTTTCATTGTCAGTGGTTTTTGGCACGGAGCTAACTGGACATTTATTGTTTGGGGAATTCTGAATGCATTGTATATAATGCCTTCTATTATAGCGAAAACTAATCGTAATAATCTGGGAATCGTTTCAAAAGGCAGATTATTTCCAAATTTCAAAGAATCAATACAGATTTTAATTACGTTTGCATTGACGGTTTTTGCGTGGATATTCTTCCGATCAGAGAATATTAGTCAAGCTTTCGGTTATGTTTCCGGCATTTTTTCACCGTCATTTTTTGAGATTCCAAAATTTCAGGAAATGGACCAAGCGCGCACAACATTCATCTTGATTTTATTTTTTATGTTGGCAGAATGGTTTGGAAGAGAAAGAAATTATGCATTAGAATCCGTAGTAAATATAAAAAATAAATTTACAAGATGGATGATTTACACATTGGTTTTGCTTGTTATATACTTTTACGGCTATTTTGGTGAAAGTGTAGAATTTATTTATTTTCAGTTTTAAATTTGCTTGATATGAAAAAATTTATTTCAAACATTTTTACATTTCTGATCATTGTTTTTCTATTTAACATTGTAGTGTTTGTCTTTGCTAATGACAACTATTACAAAGGTTACAATGATTTTCCGGACAAAAAATACAAATCCTTCATTTTATCAGATTCACATGGCGCATCATTAGATAAACTTTCCGAAAAATACGGGGTTTACAATTTTTCGGGTAATAGTGACTCTTATTTTGACATTGAAAGAAAAATTAATTATCTAATCAGAAATGGCTACAAACCTGAGAATATTTATATAAGTGCAGATGCTCATACGTTAAGTCCATACAGGGAAAGAATAAATAATATGGATAAAACTGTAATTTATACATCTGATGTTGATTTTAATTACATTAATGAGAAGTATATCAAGTATTATTTTCCCATTTTACAGATGAAAGTCAATGGATTATTTCGTATTTATATTCAAGATAAGATAAAGATGCTGCTTAATCAACGTAAGAATACAGCAAATAAAATTATATGGAGTGAACTTTCTGACAATGAAAAGCTGAAAAGAGCGGAAGAAAGGGTAGACGGTCAGTTTGTTTCGAAAAACAGAAGCAAAAAACTTGAGAATACGCTTCTAGATATCATTAGGCTGTGTAAAAATAATAATATCAAACTGATAGGAATAAAGTTTCCTGTTTCAAGTTCTTACCTGTTAAAGATTAGTAAAAAGAATTACAATGCAGATAGTATTTTAATTTCTAAAGGAGTAGAAGTTCTGAATTACAGAGAGATTTTTAAAGATAAAGATTATTTTTTCAATGATCAGGATCATCTCAATACCAAAGGAAGCGAAGCATTTACAAAAGAAATATTTAAAAAATAATAAGCCCGCCAAAAATAGTGAAGCGGGCTTTTTTAAATTTTAAAACTGATCCAGACAATCTTTTATTCTTCGCATGGCTTCTCGAAGATCTGTTTCTGATGCGGCATAAGAAAATCGAATACACTCGGGACTTCCAAAACTGACACCACCAACACAAGCTACTTTCGCATTTTCTAAAAGAAACATCGCAAAATCATCGGAATTATTTATTGCTGTACCATTAAGATTTTTTCCTATATAATAAGATATATCCGGGAAAAAGTAAAATGCACTTTTGGGTAGATTGCAGGTGAAGCCTTTAATATCTTTCATAAGCCCGAAAACGAGATTACGTCTTTTCTCAAATTCTGTGATCATGTATTGCAACTCAGACGGATCCATTTGCAATGCAGTTATAGACGCTCTTTGAGCTACTGTATTTGCGCCACTTGTCATCTGTCCCTGGACTTTATCGCAGGCTTTTGCGAGCCATTCCGGACATGCAGAATAACCAATTCTCCATCCTGTCATAGCAAAAGCTTTACTCATACCATTGATGACAGCTGTTTGCTCATAAACCTGAGGAAAACTTGCTATAGAAACATGTTCTCCTCCATAATTTATAAATTCATAGATTTCATCTGAAATAATCGTTATCTGAGGATATTTTGCTACAACATTAGCGATGGCTTCTAATTCTTCACCGGTGTAAAAACTACCAGATGGATTACAAGGTGAACTGTATAGTAATACTTTTGTTTTTGGAGTTATTGCATTTTCAAGCTGTTCGGCTGTAATTTTAAACTCGGTTTCTATGGATGTCTGGATAAAGACAGACTTACCGCCTACCAATTTTACCATCTCATCATAGCTTACCCAATATGGGGCTGGAAGAATGACTTCGTCACCTTCGTTGATTACCGCTGTAAGAACATTAAGTATAGATTGCTTGGCACCATTTGAAACACAGATCTGTGTAGACTTATAATCGATATTGTTATCTCTTTTTAGTTTGTCTGAAATGGCTTGTCTCAGCTCCGGAAAACCAGGAACGGGTGAGTAGTGGCTGTAATTTTGATTAATCGCATCGAAAGCTGCCTGTTTAATTTTTTGTGGAACATCAAAATCCGGCTCACCCAGAGTCAAACTAATAACATCTATTCCTGCGGCTTTCATCTCGCGCGCCTTGTTACTCATTACAAAAGTCTGAGAATAGCTCAGCCTGTTCAGTCTATCAGAAATTTTACTCATTATCAAAAGAATTACATTGATTACTTATGTAATGACAAATATAATTTTTTATCTCAGAAAATGAAGTTCAGAAAATCTAAATTTTAGAAAATCAGTTTTTAGTCGTTTTAAAATCAATACTTATTAAAATTATATGTTGTTCAATAATGATGCATCTTGATATTATTCAACAATATAATAGTTTATATAAATAATTAATTATTTTTGTAAATACTTACAAAACATAACATTTGAAGTAAATCTATTAAAACTCTGATGAAATCTAATTCTAGAAAATTTTTTTCCTTATTAATACTGATTTTAAGCATCTGGATTTCCGGACAAAACATCAATCTAAAAGCTTTAGAATCAGAGATTATCACAAACAACAGAGAGGGGAAATACAAAGTTTCTCAGAAAAAACTTTCAGAAATTCTTTTAAAAGATAATCTTACTCTATCAGAAAAGGGGAATGTTCTTTTTTTTCTTGCCTGCACATACAGGAGTGTGGGCGATTTCCCGATGTGTATAGACAATCTGAATAAATCAAAGAAAATTTCTGAGCAACTTCCCGAGGATAACCATCTAAAAATGAGAATTGAATACGAGTATGCTTTTGCTTATTTTGATAAAAATGATTTTGCAAAAAGCCAACTCGCGATGGATCATATTGACGCCGAAAATTATGATGATGCTTTTCCTGAAGATCAATCTTATATACTATTGCAACAAGGATATATTTTTTCTTTAGACAAAAAATTCGATAAGGCGGAAAAGAAATACAATGAAGCTTTAGTTATTATGAAAGATGCTAATCCTTGTAATCTTCCACTTGTTTATATTAAACTGATGAATCTGCACGGTAAAAATAAAAACCTGAAGAAAGCAAAAGATTACTACAATAAAAGTATGCAGATTTCTGACAGTTGCAACATTCTGAAGTACAAAATTATGGCAGCTTCAGAAATGGAAAAAATCTACAAAGAGAACAATATATTTGGTGAAGCCTACCTAATTAGCTCAAAACTGGATTCATTAAGAAGATTAGATAATATTGAATCTACGGTTTCCGAAATGCATATTACAGATAAATTTTATAATGAAAAACAACAATTAATCAAAGAAGACTCTGATATAGGAAAGCGAACTTTAGTTATTATTTTGATGTTTATTTGTATTGCTTTAATAATTATTTATTTTTATAGAAAAACATCTAAAATAAAAAAAGATAAATTAAAAATTCAACTCAAGCTAGAAAAAATGAAAGAGGAAATAAAATTGGTTTCTCAGGCTGATTTGAAAACAGAATTATCAAATTCGCAACCGTATTTTTTTCTTGATTCAGATCAATTAACAGAAAGACAAAAAGAGCTTTTGATGTTACTTGCCGAAGGTTTTTCAAATAAAGAAATTGCAGAAAAGCTGTTCATCACTGAAAGTACGGTAAAATATCATCTTAAGAACATTTATAATACGCTGGAAATAAAAGACAGGAAAGATTTTTTTCTGAAACTCAACAGCTATTTCTAAATTTTTACTACTACATAGCCCATACAAAGAC
>JAEXJU010000133.1 GCA_023448955.1 Bacteroidota bacterium | reverse complement strand
TATAAATCCTGAAAATACAATTTTTAGCTTCAAGACGTTCTACACTTTTATCAAAATCCGATATGCCGGAAATGATCTGATTGACAACAGTTTCCATATTATCTTTAGCTTTCAGATAAAGATGTTTGTGGTCATTAAACCAATCTCTGTTATTATTACGTTCCAGTTCCGAAAGGAAGCTAAGCGTATCTTTTTCTATATTATTCATCGAATCATATTTTAAATAAAATTAAACAAAAAAATCCTGCAGTTGAAGCAGGATTTCAGTTTATTGTTTGATGAATTTGGAGGTGTATTTTTTATCTTTATCAGTATTGATGTCAATTATATAATTGCCTTTTGGTAAACTTTCAACATTAATTTCTTTTGTTGATGACGATGTTTTAACCTTCTGGCCGGCAATATTATAAATACTGATATTGATAATAGCTTCATTATTTGGAACATCGATTTTTAATATATCTTTTACAGGATTTGGATACAGCCTGATATTAGTTTTTTTAACATCATTTACAGCCATTACCTCATCATTAATTTTAATATTGTCGATGTAAGCAAATCCGCCAAAATTATCGTGAAGGAAAATAATTCCCAATACATCCGTCTTTGAAAAATTAGTTCCTGTATAAACCAAAGTTCCGTCGATATAATATTTAATCTGATTTTCAGAGATCTCAGCTTTTAATTTATACCATTTATTTGCCTGCCAGGTAAATTCCGTAGCTTCATAATCATAGTCTACACTGCTTACAACTTCCAGATTACCAGTGTAATTGAAAGAGAATGTGGAGATTGGGACAAACTCATCATTATCCGCACCATAAGTTCCGAATTCAAAAGTTGAACCTTCTAGTTCAGATATATAAGCATCGAATTCTACGGTTGTGTTTTTATAATTAAATCCCTGATCCAGAATTTTTGCGGCGCCATAGATCGGAAACCATCCGAAATCTTCGTTAAGATCTACCGCAATTTTTAATGCGTTGCTGCCTGCACTCGCACTTTCACTTGTAATGGTCTGGCCGTTGATAGGGAGTTCATCACTATTAAGCGTTACTTCCCAGTTGTTTTGACCGTGGATGTTACCTGTTGTGTAACCTTCTGTACTTTCGAATGAAATGGTTTTCTGTGCCATTACAAAAGAAGAAACTAATGACAAGATCAAAAAGTATTTATGTTTCATAACTAAAATTTTGTCAATGATAGTTAAAATAATTACCAAATCAAACTCAGATTGATTATAAAAGCCTTTTAACACTATGTTTTCACCAGAATAGCGAATCTTTAGAATAATTTTTGGTCTGTCTCGCAGTAGAAACTTCTCCGTTTGTTTTTCCCGGTAATTTTACTTGTAAGAGGCTGACCGCAAACCGGACAATTTTTTTTATGATGAGCTTTCCAGTGTTTTTTTAGAGTATTTTCCCGTTTCCACTTCAGAAAATCGAAACTGTAGTTCCGGGCTTCCGATAAAAGGTCATTGATCTTATTTTTTGGCATTTTTCCGAGCCTGCTTTCCGGTTGCACGCCAATACGGAACAGTGTTTCATTTTTGATAATATTGCCAACGCCGGAGAAAATGTCCTGATCCATCAAAGCATCACAGACCATCATTTCAGGATTATCTTTCAGCTTGGCTTTGGCTTTTTTGGGATCCCAGATATCGCTCATCACATCGGCTTCCCAGTCTATGGTTTTGAGAAAATCATTGGCCAATACTTTTACAGAACAGGTATAGAAAAAGGCTTTACCGTTTTTGAATGTGATGCCTATGCGAAGATTCCTGTCTGGCTTGGTCTTCTCATCGATTTCGTAAGAACCAAACATCAAAAGATGGATTCTCACATTGACTTTATCAAAAATAAGATAAGTTTGCTTACCATAGAGTCTGATTTCCTTCAGTTTTTTATCAGTAATAAGCTTATGGTCAAATTTTACAGTCCCTTTCACAGATATAACTTTCTGCCCAACGAATTTGCTGAGTTCTTCTTTCATCAAAACAATGGTTGGACCTTCTGGCATTTTTAATTTTTTATGGAAAAATCAAATATTATTCCGCTAAAAAATAAATATCCCTTATTTTTGGAGCTATTATGGATCTGAATTCAATTTTTACAAGTCACCGCACAGGGAATAATCCCAGCACAAAAGTTTCCAGAACGGATTTTCAAAGGGATTTTGACCGGATTATTTTTTCTTCCGCATTCCGAAGATTGCAAAATAAAACACAGGTTTTTCCGCTTCCGGGAAGTGTTTTTGTGCATAACAGGCTCACACATTCTCTGGAAGTTTCTTCTGTAGGCAGAAGTTTGGGAAGTGTGATTGGCGAGTTTATTTATGGTCAATTCAAAAATGATCTGAATGAGGATTCCAGAAATTTTTATCTGCACAATCTGAGTAATGTGATTGCAGCTGGCTGCCTTTGCCACGATGTTGGTAATCCTGCATTTGGACATTCCGGTGAAGATGCTATTGCGAGCTATTTTGACAGAAATGAAACTTCGCTTAAAGCTAAATTCAATGAGAAAGAATGGGCAGATCTGGTTAATTTTGAAGGAAATGCCAACGCCATAAGAGTGCTTGCCCAGCAACAACAAGGAAAAGATGCAGGTGGTGTTCAGCTAACCTTTGCGACACTGGCAAGCATCGCAAAATACCCTTGTGAAGCGATTGCTAAAAAGAAAGGCGTGATTCATCGTAAAAAGTTTGGCTTCTTTCAAAATGAAAAGGATATTTTTCTGGAAATTGCTAAGAGCACGTCAATGATACAGGAAAATGATGATCCTTATATCTTCAAAAGACATCCGTTTGTTTGGCTGGTGGAAGCCGCTGATGATATCTGCTATAACATCATCGATATGGAAGATGCTCACAGGCTGGGAATCGTTTCTACTGCAGATTGCAAGAACTTGTTTTTTGAACTAGTAAAATCGGAAACAAATGACATCAAAAGAGTAGAGCAGAAGCTGGATTCCATCAGCAATGAAAATGAACAGATTTCTTATCTCCGAGCAAAGGTTATCAATGCATTGATTAATAAGTCCATTGAACTTTATAAAAATAATTTCGACAAAATTTTACAAGGTAATTTGGAAAAAGGTCTTTTGGATATTTACAAATCTGAAAATAAGACGCTCCAGGATATCGAAAGTTTTTCAATAGAAAAAATATACAATCACAAGGCTGTTGTGGAAATTGAAAATGCAGGCTACAACGTAATGTACGAATTGCTGGACCATTTTATTCCATCGATTTTGAAATCAGCTGATGAAAGAAAATCATATGACAAAAAAGCGTTGAAACTACTACCGAAGCAGTTTTTCTATGAAGATGGAACAGATTATCAAAAAGTGTTAGGCGTTATTGATTTTGTCTCCGGAATGACGGATAATTTTGCTACGGATTTATACAGAAAAATCAAAGGAATAGATATCGGAATGACGATGTAATCACGATGATAATTGATAAATGACAACGCATCATTCATCAATTATCAAATAAGTTCGCAGTCAAAAACATCTGAAAAATGTTTTCTTATTTTTTCTTTAACTTCCTCCATATCGACATCTCTCTCAAGTTCTCTTTTGAGTGAAGTCACTTGTTTATCAGTGATTCCGCAAGGAATAATGTATTCGAAATAGCGCATATCAGTATTGACATTCAGCGCAAATCCGTGAATCGTAACCCAGCGTGACGCTTTTACGCCCATTGCGCAGATTTTTCTTGCGTATGGTTTTCCGACATCTAGCCAAACGCCCGTTTCGCCACTGGAACGTTCGCCTTTCAAGCCATATTCTGCAATAGTTCGGATAATGACTTCTTCCAGATCACGCATATAGCGATGAATGTCTGTGTAGAAATTTTCCAGATCCAAAATAGGATAGCCAACTATTTGCCCGAAACCGTGATAAGTAATGTCTCCGCCTCGGTTCACCTTCACATAAGTCGCATTGATTTCTTTAAGTTTAGCTTCATTGGCCAGAAGATTCTCCTCGTGTCCGCTTTTTCCTAAAGTATAAACGTGCGGATGTTCCACAAAAAGAAGAAAGTTTTCTGTAGGTTTCTGATTGTCTGGATTTTCTCTGTTGTAGATCTTGGTGTCCAGATTTTTTTTCAGTAATTCTTCCTGATAATCCCAGGTTGGCTGATAATCTTTGGTTCCTAGTTCCTGAAATTTTACTTTTTTATTGATAATGGAATTCACTGTCGTTGAATTATTTCTCCAAAAATACGCTTTATTTTATGAATTTTAAAATGGCTTGAATCGATACTTTAAACTATTACTCATTTAATTTTTCGATAAAATTTTCAATCATCTGATCTATTTTTTTGTTATAGATTTTTTCGGCATTTTCATAGGTTTGATTTTCGGATAATTTCAAAAATTGATTCTTATCTGTTTTAACCAGATATTCTACAAATGCTCCTGCAACAAGATATAACACGTCTTCTGATACAGCAGAATTACCCTTCCAAATTTCTCTGATATCAAACGGGCTTTTTTTAAATGCTGCTTTTGCTAGGCTCATTTTATCATCAGATTGCTGGTCAAAACACACGCCTATTCCTTCATTAATAAATTGAGTTCTGATATTGTTTTTGCTTTTCCAAAAAGAAATATTATGGGCAATTTCGTGTCCCGGCGACTGATTAAGACGATTGTGCGCAACACATAAAGCAGGCTCTGAAAACCCAAGATTTTTATTCAGAACCGGATTGAAAGCATCTTTCTGATTCCAGACAAAAAAGTCGATTTTCTTAGGTAATTTTGAATTAAAAAATAAATTGATTTGGTCAAATGCCTGCTGTCTGGTTTTTACGATCGTAGAAATTTCTTGTTCACTGATATTTTTTTCAAAATGAAATATTATGTTCCTTGATTCTACTGTTTTCCAGTTTTTATAGAATTCGTCGAGTCCGGAAATCATCCCGAAACGGTTCAGGACTTTTACGGAGTTTTTTGTACCGTTGGCTTTCAGAGCTTCTTTATAATCAACATTAGAATTTATAAGATTCCCAGATCCAAAATTACTTTTGGCAGATTCTAACAGAGTCCAGGATTTTTGATAATCTTCCTTCATGAGAGATTTTGCCTTATCCAAGTAAGGAAGCGCACTTTCAAAATTACTTTTTTCATTTTCTGATCTGGCGATAATTAAAATGGCATCCATATCATCAGGAGTTATTTTCAGTATTGTTTTTCCAATTTCAATAGCTTTTTCAAAATTGCCTTTCGAAAAATTGTCTGCCATTTCTCTTTTTTGAGCATGATATAAGATCGTAAAAACTGAAAATAGAACAAATAAATATTTTTTCATTTGTGTTTAATTTTATTCAGATAAATTGTAAATAGTTCTAGTGATTTAAATCAAAAGATTTAGAATTTTATTGTTAATCTAATATTTCTTTTGGTAGTATATTGATTAGTTGCGGATTATTCTTTTTATCGACAATGATAAATTTCCACTCGTTCCCATTAGATGATATCGCATAAGCCTTCATTTTTGCGTTGATGATATAATAATCACTCTTTGCATTATAGTTTACATTGTCTTTTCCAAATTTAGTGTAAATGCCTTCGCTGATTTGCTTTTTTAATTTTTGACCATTAGGAAACGAAGAAAAGTCGATTTTTAGATTCATCTTGAAACCATAATCTACAAATGAAAAAAACTCATTTTGAATTTTCTTAGGCTGGGTAATATTCAAGATTTTAAAATCCTGAATATTAGTATTTATGGCAGGATTATTATAAGTCATATTTAAAATTTGCTTCATCTGATCCTTAGAAATAAGCTTGAAATATTTTGGGTAGATCTGTGCAGTAGCTTTATCCATATTTTTGGTTTTTATTGCCGTTACCAATATTTCCAGATCTCTTTTAATATTATTTTTAAAATTAGCCTGTCCCAAACAAAACGTAAAACATAACGCGGATAAAATGATTAATAGTTTTTTTCTCATTGCTAAAATTTTTTTAGATATAATATGAGCTCGAAAATAGTTAAAATATTTATATAACATCCTTTATGAATACTTTTCCTCATATTTGTATAAAATTCATAATCCAATGCAGGCCTTACTTTTAGAAGATGATGCCGTTTTATCATCAGAAATTGCCCTTTTCCTGGAATCGAAATCCATCAGAACACATAAAGCGGAAGATGGTGAGGTATTCCTAAAGATGTTTTCAGAAAATCCGTACGATATTTTTCTCTTGGACATCAATGTTCCGAAGGTTAATGGGCTGGATATCTGTAAAACCATCAGGGAAACTAATGCGGAAACACCAATTATCATCATTTCTGCCTATGACGGAATCGAAGAAAAAAAAGAAGCATTCCTGAGAGCTGCGGATGATTATCTGGTGAAACCATTTCTGCTGGAAGAACTGCTGCTGAGAATCAACTCGCAAATGCGAAGACAGGCTCCCAAATCTGAAGAAAAAGAAAAAATAGTGATAGATGATCTGGAGATCTATCCTGAAGACAGCAAAGTGTTCCGTGCTGGCGAGGAAATCACGCTTACCGTAAAAGAATTCCAGCTTTTGGTGCTACTTGCAAGAGCTAACGGAAGAACACTGTCCAAGCAATATATCTCGGATGAAGTTTGGAAAAATCAGTTTCAGTCTACCAATAATGCTATTGAAGTTTATATCAATTTTCTAAGAAAAAAAATCGATAAAAATTATAAGACCAAACTAATCCATACCAGACCCGGATTTGGATATTACCTGAGTCCACTTTAGACAATTTTTCACGAATCAATCATCATTCATCATTCATCAATCATAATCGTCTATGTCATTAAAACGTAAAATAGCATTCAGCCTCAGTTTAGCATTTTCATTGATTTTTGGCGTAATGATGTTTGTGATTTATGTATCTTTTAATGATTTCCGACGGGACGAATTTAAAGTTAGATTCCAGAAAAGATTGGTTTTCACGGTCAATTTTATAGAAAAAGCGAACGACTTTGAAAGAGAAGCTCCACTTTTCTTTGATGAGAATTCGGATAATGTTCTTCTCAACGAAAATATCATCATTCTGAATGCTGAAAAAGAATTGGTTTACAGCACGCTTAAAGATAAAAAAGTAACTTGGGACAAAACGCTTCTGGATCATCTGGATAAGGAAAAAACAATATATAATGAGCGCTCGGTTCCGGAAATCTATGCCGCTTTAAGAACCATAAAAGGTGAGAATTACTATATATTAACAAGTGCGCAGGATGTTACGGGACAATCTAAACTGGCTTTTTTAAAATATACATTGATATTTTCGTATATCGTAAGTGTTTTGCTGATTTGGTTTTTCAGCTATTATCTTGTTTCCAGATTTCTGCAACCTTTGGAGTCACTAAAATCCGAAATTGCCGATATCAGTGTTCATAAGCTCACAACTCCGGTTGTAGTAAAAAATTCCGAAGATGAAATCGGAGTGCTAGCCAAATCATTTAACCTGATGACCAGCCGGCTGAATGATGTCTTTCAGTCACAGAAGGATTTTAATTCCAGTGCTGCACACGAGATCCGGACGCCACTTACCAGAATGGCATTCCAGCTGGAAAATCTTATACAGTTGGAGAACCATTCGCCTAAAACCAAATCGACCTTGCAACAGATGCTGCAGGATGTTTATCAGTTGTCAGATCTTACAAAATCTCTTTTACTTTTGTCTAAATTTGATAGAGAAGGAATTATCAGCGTTTATGAAGAAGTTAGGATAGATGAAGTGGTTTTCAATGCTTTTGAAACGGTAAATCGTAATTATCCTTCATTTAAAATGGATTTTCTTATCGACGAAAAAAGTATAGACGATGCTTTTCTTACTGTAAAAGGTGTAAAATCCCTTCTCGAGATCACATTTATCAATCTTTTCAAAAATGCAGCGTTATATTCGGATAATGAGGAAGTAGACATTTCAATAATGGAGACAGAATTTAGGATTATCGTAAAAGTTTTTTCACACGGCTCTACAATTCCTTTAGAAGAGCGCGATAAGCTTTTTGACGCTTTTATGCGAGGCAGCAATTCACACAGCAAGACAGGTTCGGGGCTTGGACTTCGGATTGTAAAACGTATTCTGGAGTATCACAATGCTGAGATTGCTTATACTTCTGATAAAGAAAATCAGAATCTTTTCACTGTAACTTTTAATAAGTAAGTCCTTCACCTGACTAAAAGAATTTAAATCAAATTTTTCTAAAACTCATCCATTAGCAATCATCTATCAACCATCAACCATCAACCATCAACCATCAACCATCAACTATCAGATAATCCCACAATTAAGTTTTTTTTAAGGCGCATTTAAGTCCGTTTTAATCTCAAAAATTCATTTTTGCCCTACCAAAACGAGATAAAAATGAATAAAATTACAACGCTGGTGTTATCCGTTTCGGCATTTGTTTGTCTATCAGGACAGCAGCAGATGTCTCTTCAGGATTGTGAAATCGCTTTTCAAAAAAACAATCTCCAGCTTCTAGCCGCCCAGTATAATATAAATATGGCAGATGCAGATATTTTGCAGGCCAGGATTTGGGAATTGCCACAAATAGAAGGTTACATCAATGCGTATAATCCTGAGGACAAAAGAGCTTTTGACGCCGGAAGATCAAAAGGAGCAGAAATCACACAGCTCATTTATCTTGGTGGTAAAAAGAAAAATGAAATTCAGTTTGCTAAATCCAGCAAAGAACTTTCTCAGCTCCAGTTTAATCAATTGCTTTATGATCTCCGTTCCGAACTGAGAAATACCTATTATAATCTGATCTATGAGCAAAAAAAACAAATCAGCATAGACGGGCAGCTTAGGTATATGAATGAGCTTTTAGCAGCTTACAAAGTTCAGACAGATAAAGGAAATATCTCTCTCAAAGATTATGTGAGGCTACAGAGCATCGTTATTCAGCTTAATAATGATAAGATCGAGATCAATAATAATATTCTTGGCTTTCAGCAAAACATGAAACTGCTGACGGGGATTTCTGATAATATCATTCCTGAGATTTCAAAGCCTGAAGAAAATCAAATTTTGGTGTCACAGCCTTTCGGAGATATGGAAATTCTCAAGGAAAAAGCTTTGCAAAATAATGCGGATTATCTCTATAATTTGAAACTGATAGATAACAGCAAGTTGTATGCGCAGTGGCAAAAATCACTCAATACGCCGGATCTTAATCTTGGAGCCGAATACGATCAGGCTTCCGGAACATTCAGAAATGAGATCAATCTGAAGATCGGAATTCCGATTCCGCTCTGGAAAGCTAATAAAGGTAACGTGGAAAAGGCAAAATTTGCCATTCAGCAGAATGAAAAAAACGCTGAATATCAGAAACTTAATTTACAAACACAGGTAGAATCTGCATACCAAACCTGGAAAAATCATTACGATCAGTATTCTCAGCTGAAGCCGGCTGATTTGGAGAATCTGCAGACGGTTTATGACGGTATTCTGAAAAATTTCAGAAATGGAAACATTAGCCTGATAGATTTTACGGACTTTATGGAGAGTTACAGACAGACCGTTTTGCAGGTTTATGAAATGAAAAAGCAGATTATGATCTCAGCTGAGCAGATTAATCGGCTTGTACAAACCAAAATCTTTTACTAAAACAGGATTTAGAGAAATTAAGTAAGTGAAATAAATCAAAGATATAAGTCAATAAATAACTGCTTTGTAAATCTAATATCTTTCATCTATTATCTTTTATCTATTTATAATAAAATAAGTTTGCTATGCATAAAAAAATATTAATCCCTGTAATATTATCCATTCTGTTTTCCTGTTCCAAGACGGAAGACAGTATTCCGGTGCAGGAAAAAGGCTTTGAACTAAGCAAAACAATGCTGAAAACAACGACTTTTGCGACAGTAGAAAAAAAAATCATAGAAGATGAATATAGTTTTTATGGAAAGATTTCTGCGGATAAAAACCAGTATATCGACATATTTCCTCTTGTGGGAGGCAATGTTCTTAGTGTGAATGTTGAGCTGGGAGATTACGTCCATAAAGGTCAGGTTCTGGCTACGATCAGAAGTACTGAGCTTGCAGAAGTTCAGAAAGACGTAAGTGATGCAAGAACCGATCTTGCTGTTGCAGAAAATAATCTCCGTGTAGCTAAGGAAATGTATGCCGGAAAACTCAACACCGAAAAAGATGTTCTGGAAGCCCAAAGCGAAGTGCAGAAAGCCAAAGATGCATTGCATCGTTCTAATGCCGTAAGCACGGTTTATAATGTCAGAAAAGGAAATATCTACAGTGTGATTTCGCCCATTAATGGCTACATTGTTCATAAAGATATCAATAAGGATATGGAGCTCAGAAGTGACAGAAGCGAGAATATCTTTGATGTCGCCAATACTAAAAATGTCTGGGCCATTATGAACGTTAATGAAGCCGATATAGATAAGATCAACCTTGGGATGAAAGCACAGGTTTCGACCTTATCATATCCGGATAAAGTATTTTACGGCAAAATTGACAAGATTTTCAAAATCATAGATCCGGACACCAACGCAATGCAGGCAAGGGTAGTGCTGGATAATTCTCAGGGATTGCTGATTCCGGAAAGCAAAGCAACTGTCCGCGTTTCATCTTCAGAAAATGAAACTGCACTGGCAATTCCTTCCAAAGCTGTCATTTTTGATGATAACAGGTACTTTGCCGTTATTTATAAATCTCCCACGGACATCAAAGTCAAAGAGATCAAAATACTGAAACAAAACTCAGAAACCACTTACATTTCAGAGGGTTTATCTGAAGGAGAAACGGTAGTTACGCATAATCAGCTGCTGATTTTCCGCTCTTTGAATAATTAAATAGATGTAAGAAAAACGAAAAACGAAAAACGAAAAAAGACTTTTTATCTCTAAAAATTCTTATTAATTAATATTCATCGCATAAACCCGATAGGGTTTAATATCAATAGCCACAGGTACAGCCTATGGACAGGAATCAACATATCATAAGAATCCTGAGGATTCAATTTTAATAACCACAGTTTTACCTGTGATTAAATATAAAATATGAATAAATTCATCAAAAATATTATAGCATTTTCTCTTAAAAATAAAGCCTTTACCTTTATTTGGGTAGCCATTTTAGCAGTGGCAGGCTTTATCAGTTTCAGGAATATGCCGATTGAAGCATTCCCGGATGTCACCAATACCCAGAT
>JAEXJU010000036.1 GCA_023448955.1 Bacteroidota bacterium | reverse complement strand
AGTGTAGGAGAGAAGAAAAACAAGCCCCTTCAACATGCAATCGAAGATGGATTATTTGAATTAAAATATTCGGAATACCTCGACAATAACGGAAATAAGAAGATGACTACAGTCACAAAAGTTACCCCTAAAGGACAGGCTTTCTTTATTAACCTTTTTAAAATCTAATATATGGGAGATATAATATCATATAGCATATTAATAGGGATGGTTGTTAACATGGTTACTTCCATTCCGCTTTACGCTTATTTAGACAAGTTGGGCAAGCCTTTTAGTTGCGTTTTTTGCCTAACATTTTGGACATGTGTCATAATTGGTACATTGAATTTAGCACCATTGCCTATAACTCAATGGTTGCTTGTGACACTTAGCGCACCTTATTGCGCCGAGGTGATGGAAAGGCTGAAAAATGCCTTGCCAATAAGGTTGAAATAGAATTAGTGCAGGAAGAGAAAAAAGAATATAGTTTAAATCAACAAGCTTATATAAATGATATATTAAAAAGAAAAGATGAAGCCATTAAAGAACTTTATGCAACAGGTAAATATAAAGGTATCTATGGTAAAAAATATTCCAAAAGTAAAGCAAATCCAATTAAGCATTATATAGCAAGATGGTTAAGAGATAAGGGATGGAGTAGAGAAAGAATAGATGAAGAAATGCAAGATTATTACAATGAGCTCTTTGTTGAAGTCTGGAAAATGAAATTGCATCGTTGGCCTGAATTGTTGAATAATATAGAGCATCTAACACGGACTATATGCCTTATTGTCAAGCGACACCTATTCCGTGATGTTACCAAAAGATATCCATCCGCAAAAAGCTATTACGAAAAAAATAAACGATTTAGTTCCGAAGACAAAGACATTAAGAGAGTTAATCATTCTGAACTTTTTGAAATAGAAGATGAATTTATAATTGAAGATGACCAGGTCACAGGATTTGAAAAAAAATATTCAATAAATGTTGATGATTTTATCGAAATGATGACAGCAGAGCAAAAAGAACTTTTCTACAGCTATATCGAAAAGAAGGGCACAGGGAAAAAGGGGCGATTCAATAACGCTGATAGGGCAAAGTATAACGAGATATTGGAGCAGGTCACACGTGACTGCAAAGACATATTAAAAAAACTAAATAGCTAATTATGACAGAACAGGAAATAGAAGTATTAGAAGAGATTAAAAAAATAGAAAAGGTATTAGAAATCTTTGAAAAAGGTGGTGACCTTATTATTAACATTGCCACTCAACAGCAATTAAATGTAATATTGGGTAAACTTAAGATAGCTTATCCCACTGTAAAATATGCTTTAAAGATAGATAGCTGTGCAGGATGCATTCGAAATTTTTTAGGTGATTTACTACCAGTATTCGCGAGATTAAGCAAGAAGGAAAAAACAACAGTAAACGAAGTAAATCCGTTCAATCCGATTGGAAGCGATACTGAAATAAAAGTGGATGAGGTGCCAGAGCAGGCAAAGAAAACGAACAACAACAACAAAAGAAAAAGAAAGTAAATTTTCATTTTATTATATACGTTTAATTTTTTGAAAGGGATAGCTTAAAAACTATCCCTTTTTTGTTCGTCAAATATTCGTTTGGCTAAATAAAAAAGATTTTCACCGAAAGGAGTGTAATTTGGAATTCGTTCGTTGTTACGATTATAAAGTCGAATACCATCATCGTCTTTAATTGCGGTGAAATTGTTGTTTTCTATTACTTCGATAAATTTAATTCTGTTCAATTCAACCTCTTGAACAACAAAGTTTACATTTAAATCTTCCATAAAATTTAGAATTTAATTTTTTTATAATGCAATTTACGGAATATAATTTTAAAATATTGTCTGATTTTTGCGAATATAGAGGTGATAAGCTTTTTAACCGTATCCAATATTTATTCGTGGAGATGCCATTAAAACAAATGGCAAGAAATGGCAAATGATAAAAAGACAACCAAAAAAAGCGAATGAAAACAGTATAAAAAAAGGAGAGGTTAAGAACCCGAAAGGCAGGCCGAAAGGAAGCGAGAACAAGCGCACAAAGGAACAAAGGGAAGCTTTCGTTGTGATAATGGAGTTACTAGAGAAGCGAATGATGGACGGTGACGACGTTATAAAGAATCTAAATCCGAGAGCAGCAGGTGAATTATATGCAACATTATTGAATTATCAAAAACCTAAATTATCAGCTAACAAGAACGAAAATACAACGGATTTAAAAGGAGATGTAAAAATTAATATTTCATTTGGTGACCTATTAAATACCTCTACTGCCGAGGGTAGCGATAGTGAATAATTATAACATTAATCTACCAACACCACACAACAAGCAGAAGGAAATATTAAATGCGTACTTCAATAGCGGAGTTAAAAATATAACGGTTAATGCAGGTCGTAGAGGTGGCAAAAGTACTATAATGAGTATTATAGGGATTGTTGAAGCTTGCAACGGTAAACAAATAGCCTATATATGTCCGCAATATTCACAAGCCAAATTCTTTTTTAATGAAATATTAAAGCTATTACCCCTTAATGTAGCTGAAAGTAATAAATCAGATTTAGAAATATCATTCATTACAGGTGGACAAATCAAATTCTATTCGGGAAATGGCGATAGTCTGGACGGTACAATCAGGGGGCGTAATTA
>JAEXJU010000374.1 GCA_023448955.1 Bacteroidota bacterium | reverse complement strand
CAAGTGAACCAGATAAAGCTGACTAGTATAAAAATTCAACAACTAAAAACCCGTTTCAATTTTGAAACGGGTTTTATATTTAGATATCATTTTAGTGATTATGCTAAAACTTCTTTTACTTTATTAGCAGCTTCTTCCAAAGTAATTGCAGAGTGGATTGGTAATCCGGCATAGTCAATTAATTGCTTAGCTTCTACAGCGTTAGTTCCTTGCAATCTCACGATTAACGGAACTGGCAGGCTTCCCATTGCATTATAGGCATCTACCACACCTTGTGCAACTCTGTCACATCTTACGATTCCTCCGAAGATATTGATCAAAATAGCTTTTACATTCGGGTCTCTTAAGATAATTCCGAAAGCAGTCTGAACTCTTTGTGCATCAGCAGTACCACCTACGTCTAGGAAGTTGGCAGGGTTACCACCAGATAATTTGATGATATCCATTGTTGCCATTGCAAGACCAGCTCCGTTTACCATACAGGCAACGTTTCCGTCCAGCTTCACGAAGTTAAGACCAGCCTCACCAGCTTCTACGTCCATTGGATCTTCTTCTCTCTTATCTCTTAGTTCAGCAAGATCTTTGTGTCTGTAAAGCGCATTGTCATCTAAAGTTACTTTTGCATCAACAGCGATGATTTTGTTGTCAGAAGTTTTTAGAACAGGATTGATTTCAAAAAGAGAAGCATCAATTCCTACGTAAGCATTATATAAAGAAGTGATGAATTTTGTAAATTCTTTGAAAGCATTACCTTCAAGTCCAAGGTTAAAAGCGATTTTTCTGGCTTGGAAAGGCTGAAGCCCGTAAGCGGCATCAATTACTTCCTTGTGGATAAGATGAGGTGTTACTTCAGCAACGTGCTCAATATCCATTCCTCCTTCTGTAGAATAAACTACCGTATTTTTTCCAAGTGCTCTGTCCAAAAGGATAGAAACATAAAATTCTTTAGTTTCTGATTCACCTGGATAATATACATCTTCAGCTACCAATACAGAGTTTACTTTTTTACCTTCAGCAGATGTTTGTGGCGTAATCAACTGCATCCCGATGATGTTTCCTGCGTTTTCTTTAAGTTTATCCATATTCGGAGAAAACTTAACGCCACCACCTTTTCCACGTCCACCAGCGTGGATCTGAGCTTTTACAACCCAACCTTGTGCACCGGTTTCAGCAGTTAGTTTTTCAGCAGCAGCTACTGCCTCATCTACATTGTTTGCAACAAAACCGCGCTGGATGTTAACGCCATATTTTGCCAAAATCTCTTTTGATTGATACTCGTGAAGATTCATATTATTTTTATTATATTATTTTAAATGTTATAGGCTGACAAATTTAATAAAAAGACACGGAAGTTCAAGTTTATTGACTTAAAAATTAAACCTAAACTGACTTGATTTTTAACATATCTGCTCAATAAGCCTATTATTCATCATTTTTCCTGTACTGATTTGATAATGATAATTGTCAGGGTTATGTAAACAGCCTCGGATCAGCAATAAATTTGAATTCTGAAATTGATGATTTTTATTATTGACTCAAAAGAAACTCCAAAGGTTTTGAAAGTCTTTTTGCCCACGCTCCCTCGCTGTGATTCTCTCCCGGAAAATAAAGTGTCTTCCAGTTGTTTTCAGAAAAACCGGATTTTTTCATAATTTCATCTGCTCTTTTCTGAATGTCCGGATAAAGCGCATCTAAAGTCTGATCTCCACAGTCAAAATAGATTTTGTGGTTTTGGGGATTGGGTAAATTTTTACTTAGATATTGAAGAACAGATTCTGGGAAAGGATTATTTTGATTGGTGAAAGTTCCCGTCCAATGCGTAGAAAGACAGGCAGCTCCGCCGAAAACTTCGGGATATTCGCAGATGGCATACATAGAAATAAGTCCACCCATACTGCTTCCTGCAATAAAAGTATGTGCTTTGTCTTTATGGGTTGAATATTTTTTATCAATAAAAGGTTTTAATTCTTTCACCAAAAATTTCAGGTAATTGTCAGATTGCGGAGAAAATGCTTTGTCGGTTCTTCCTGCTTTTTTGAGTTGTGAAGTGATAGTATCTTTTTCCTTTGCAGAAAGACTTTCAAAAGGCTTTTGAGGAAAATAATCGGTATGTCTTAGTTTTTGGTCATTCCAAATTCCTACGATTATCGTGTTCTGTATTTTTTTGTTTTTAATGAGGTCAGAAATTACATCATCTACGTTCCAGGATTGTTTGTTCCACGTCAGTTCAGAATCATATAGCATTTGTCCGTCGTGCATATAAAGCACAGCGTATTTTTTAGATTTGGAATAATTTTCCGGAATCCAAATGTCTATATTTCTAGGAGTTACATATTTAGATTTAAAGTTTGGTAATCTCTCTATTTTTCCGCTGCTTGCTTTCGGGATCTGTGCCTGTACTAATGGAAAAAATGATGCTAGGACGAAAATTAAAAATTTGTACATCGTTTATATTTTATGACAAAGATAATTTTAAACGAGAAAAACATCGAACTTTTTTAGCAAGAATCTCTTTCATAAAAATTTTAAAATGATAGTATTACTATTATGAATAATATTATAACATTTTTCGGTATATATTTTGCTATCAAACAGTACAGTTATATAAACTAATTATGGAATTTCAGGTAAAATTCAAAGTCAACGAAAACTTATATGTCAAAGATCCCGAAAACAGTGAAGTTGGGCGTGCAATTGTTAAATATTCAATAGAACTGATCTACGAAACTGGTTTTGAAAGTTTTACTTTTAAGAAACTAGCCCAAAAAATCAATTCAACGGAAGCCACCGTTTACCGGTATTTTTCATCAAAGCATAAGTTATTAACCTATATTCTGAATTGGTATTGGTCTTATCTGGAGCTTATTTCTAAGTTCCGCCTTTCGGAAATAAAAGATCCGCAGGATAAAATAGAGAAAATGCTTAGCATTATTACACATCAGGAAAATTATGAGAATACGATTGAAGATTATGATCTGAAAAAGCTTCACGCTATCGTTATAGCGGAAAGCAGCAAGTCATATTTGGTAAAAGAAGTCGATGAAATCAACAAAGAATTGGTTTTTAATCCTCTGAAAAGTCTTTGTGGTTTTTTTGGCGAAGTGATTTCCGAGGCCAAACCAGATTTTCCATATCCAAGATCTTTTGCAAGTACACTTTTAGAAACCGCTCACGATCAGCAGTTTTTCAGCGAACATCTTCCGAAGCTTACTGATAATAACATCAAAAGAATAGAACATAAGAAATATGTTTTAGATTATTTGCGATTCATAACTTTTAATCAGATAAAATAAATACACAAATGGATACTTCTCCTAGACAGCACGGCTACAATCTGTTTAAGTATGTTACTAAAGAGAAAAAAGACGTCACCAACATCTATTTTTACGCCATTCTGAACGGTTTGGTGCAGCTGAGTGTTCCGCTTGGGATACAGTCTATCGT
>JAEXJU010000359.1 GCA_023448955.1 Bacteroidota bacterium | reverse complement strand
CTTCCAATTATTACGGAAAATGGTGTTCTGGTGGGCATTGTAACCATAGATGATATTCTGGACCAGATCGAACAGCAGAACACGGAAGACATTCAGAAATTTGGTGGTCTGGAAGCGCTGGATGTTCCGTATACACAGACTTCTTTGCTGGAAATGGTGAAGAAAAGAGGAATGTGGCTGATTATTTTATTTTTTTCAGAAATGCTAACAGCTTCGGCAATGGGTTATTTTGAGGATGAAATACAGAAAGCGGTTGTGCTGGCATTGTTTGTTCCATTAATTATTTCCAGCGGGGGAAACTCCGGGTCGCAGGCTGCAACATTGATTATCCGTGCAATGGCGCTTCAGGAAATCGGACTGAAAGACTGGTGGTATGTGATGAAAAAGGAAATCTTCACAGGATTATTTTTGGGAAGTATTCTTGGGATTATCGGCTTTTTGAGAATTATGATCTGGCACGAAACAGGACTTTTTAATTATGGAGATTACTGGCCATTCGTAGGTTTGAGTGTCGGAGTTTCATTAATTGCGATTGTTCTTTGGGGAACACTTTCCGGATCTATGGTTCCTTTCATTCTTAAAAAACTGAAACTAGACCCTGCGACTTCTTCCGCACCTTTTGTGGCCACTTTAGTTGATGTAACCGGGCTTATTATTTATTTCTCCGTTGCCGGATTATTCCTTACGGGAAGACTTCTTTAGGATTTAAAACTTTCTTTTTACGACTTGAAGCCTGGTTTGCGAAGCGCGCCCCGGCCTGAATGGAGCTCTTTTTCTGTTATTGCGCTTGTACAAAATTTCTACAGTTGGCTGAACGGTGTGCGAAATGACAGAAAAAAGCGGGAATGGAGGACGGATCAAGGCGCCCAAAACTAACGTAGCAGACATATTAAAAAAAAATGCCATCTTTTGGAGATGACATTTTCTTATTGTTTTGATTCGTAATAATTACTTAGCGTAATTGTCTGTATAATCTTTTTGTGAAGCTAAAATCACTTTTTTAGCGTGTTCTGCCCCATAAACCAAATCGATTTTAACTTTTGCAGGTTCAGTTGGGAGGTTTTTATAGCTCAGGAAATAGTGAAGCAAACGATTGACTTCTGCTTTTGGTAATTCCGAAATATCTCTGATGTGTCCGTAAACCTGATCTTCTACCAATACAGCGATGATCTTATCATCTGCTTCTCCTTTGTCAATCATCTGAAATCCGCCAATTGGAATAGCTTCCATTAAAATGTTTCCAGAAGTGATATTGTGAGAACTCAGAACGCAAATATCCAATGGATCGTGGTCTCCTTCTGTAACGTCTGTAGCACCTGTAGCCACCGCAAGATTTTTTACTTCTTCTTCGCAATACGTTCTCGGGATAAAGCCATATAATGCCGGAATGATATTGGAAAACTTCTGTGGACGGTCTACTTTTAGATATCCGGTTTCCTTGTCTACTTCATATTTTATGGTATCTGTAGGAACAATCTCTACAAAAACGTTTACCACCTCAGGCGCTTTTTCTCCTGCAGAGATCCCGTGCCAAGGATGTGCTTTAAAATTAGGAATCATGTTTATTTATATTATTTTGTTTAGTTCTTTTCTTAGATTTTCTATGGTGTCTGAGATATAATCTTCTCCATTGACATAGCTCATAAGGAATACTGTTTTGAAATCTTCCAATCCGGAGTTTTCATTCAGCTCCTCATAGGTTTTTCTCAGAAGCTGCGATACATTATTTTTACTTGTGACAATATCCTGCCAGGAAGATTTTGAGATATATAATTGCTGGGAAGCGTTATATTCGAATTCTTCATTGATGTTTTTTTCTGTGAGATAGACAAACTCGTGTGGCTTCAGATTTCTGTCAAATTTCATGACAAGATTAGAAGGCTTCAAGCGCTCCAGGAATAAGGTCATCCTTTCCAGAGCCTGGAATTTGATTTCATTATTTGTTTTGGTAGCCAGAAAGTTAATTTCCTGTTTTTTGAGCCTTACAAAGGCATTCACAAACTGTTTCGCAAAAACCAAAAATGGCAATGCGATGATAACTGCAACAGCGTAAGGTAAATAATCTGAGTCAAACATATCTGAAATCGGATTGCAAAATTAAGAAATTTTTAGCCAATTCAATATGATATCTTTTTTTGAATTTTGAATGACAGGATATTCCTGTAATTCTGCACCGAAACTTTTGAAAAAAACTTCGATTCCGCGGATACTTCCACCCATAAAGTTGAAAGGCATGCTTTCGATATGGTCTTGTAAAATTCTGTCTATTAAAAAAGAAGCACCATTATGTTCTTTCATTGCCTCATTATTGATCAAGCCAAGAAGTGAAAATGAATTCATATCATCGATAACAAATGCAAGATTGGTCAGTTGGTTATCAAAATAACTTCCGAATATTTTCAGTTTCTCATTTTTTTCAAGAAAGAAGAGATATTTTATAAAAAACTCCTGATCACTTTCTTTGTCTAAACCTTTGAAATTATCTTTGATGAAATCTAAAATATGTGCGTGTGTCGAAACCTCTCTAAACTCTAAATACTGAGCTGTTTTTATAGTCGATTTTCGGCCTTTAAAATATTTTTTTCTTCTGAGAAATGCATATTCCTGAACCGGAATCACAAAGTTTTTCTTGGTAACTAATTTATCTTCAAATTTGTTGTTGAAATTAAAAGAATAATGTAATAGATTGTAATTTTTTCTTAGAAAACATAAAAAGAGCTGATTAATATTCCTGTCCGAAGATCCGAAAACACCCAACTGCTGGCAAAATAAGGGCATCAGAACAATTTTAAGAAATTTTCTTTTAATGTAAGGAATCGGCATAACAGCTTCGTAATCGGCATAAACCAAAAGTTCCCAGTTTTTACAAAGAAAATCCAGATTATCTTTTTTGCAATAAAAATTTTTCTGAACAGAATTTTCTATGCAATAGTTATATTTTTCAAAATCGATATCTTGATAACGGACTTTTCGGATCATAAAATGCCTTCTTCTTTAAAACTGTAAAACTGATTCTGAGCAATAATTAGATGGTCTAGCAATTCGATATCCAGCAGTTTTCCGGCTTCCTTTATCTTATTGGTGATATTAATGTCCTGTTGACTAGGCTTCAGACTACCAGCAGGATGATTATGAGCGACGATAATTCCGGTAGAAAAATGCTCGATAGCTGTCTTGAAAATGATTCGTACATCCGCAACAGAACTTCCAATTCCGCCACGGAAAAGACAGTTTTTATAGAGAATTTTATTTTGATTATTTAAAAAAATAACCCAAAATTCTTCCGTTTGTAAGTCAGAAAGATGTGGTTGCAATATTTCGAAAGCCTCTTTGCTGCTGCCTATTTTTTGTCTTTCTAAAACCTCTTGCTGAGATCTCCTGTTTCCAATTTCCAGAGCAGTAGCAATAGAAATGGCTTTGGCCTCGCCTACTCCTTTAAATTTCA
>JAEXJU010000328.1 GCA_023448955.1 Bacteroidota bacterium | reverse complement strand
CGCCGCCCCAGCCCCAATTATTAAAGCTGGTGTAATTGGTTTCTGTTCCGGTGAATGTTCCCCAGTCGGAATCATTAGCTAATGGTTTGGTATATTTATTTTGCTGATCCTGCAGGTTTTGCTGGTTATTATCATAAATACTAGGATAGGTGTCCTGATAGTTATAATAATCATCTACCTGATTTCCATAGTTACCACCATAAGTGCCCGCAGGTAAAGAATCTTTGTTCGGGTCATAATAAACACCGTCTGTTTCTGAATATCCGCCTGTATAGATAACACAGGAAGTGAGAAGAGAACTGCCGGCAATCAATAACAAACCTTTTGATTTGATAAGATTGAATAAGCTTTTATTGTTGAAATTTTTCATTTTATGAGAAGTATTAAGTTTCCTATATTTGCATTTCTTAAAAGTGACCAAATTTTATACCATTCAAATTTAATAAATACGTGTAAAATTAGGCTTTTTATTTAGATTAAAAAGTTTAAAAAAAGTTAAAAACATATCAAAAAAATTATGGCAAAATTGACATCAAGAGCAGAAGATTATAGCAAATGGTATAATGAGCTGGTCGTAAAAGCTGATTTGGCGGAGAATTCGGGCGTGAGAGGTTGTATGGTAATTAAACCTTACGGCTATGCGATCTGGGAAAAGATGAGAGACGAAATGGACAAAAAGTTCAAGGAAACGGGTCATCAGAATGCTTATTTTCCTCTTTTTGTGCCCAAAAGCCTGTTCGAAGCCGAAGAAAAAAATGCAGAAGGTTTTGCCAAAGAGTGTGCTGTGGTAACACATTACAGATTAAAAAATGATCCTGATAATCCGGGAAAACTGATGGTGGATCCGGAAGCCAAACTGGAAGAAGAATTAATTGTCCGTCCAACTTCAGAAGCCATTATCTGGAATACTTATAGAAACTGGATCCAGTCTTACAGGGATTTACCAATTCTTATTAATCAATGGGCTAATGTTGTTAGATGGGAAATGAGAACAAGATTATTTCTGAGAACTGCTGAGTTCCTTTGGCAAGAAGGACATACTGCGCACGCTACGAAAGATGAAGCAGTAGAAGAAACAGAAAAAATGCTGGAAGTCTATGCCAAATTTGCAGAAGATTTTATGGCAATCCCTGTGATCCGAGGAATTAAATCGCCGTCAGAAAGGTTTGCCGGAGCAGATGAAACTTATTGTATCGAAGCTATGATGCAGGATGGAAAAGCTTTGCAGGCTGGTACATCGCATTTTTTAGGTCAGAATTTCGGAAAAGCGTTTGATGTGAAATTTACAAGCAGAGAAGGAAAAATAGAACACGCTTGGGGAACGTCTTGGGGAACATCCACCAGATTAATGGGCGCTTTGATCATGACGTATTCTGATGATCTTGGTTTGGTTTTACCGCCAACTTTAGCACCTATTCAGGTGGTGATTGTTCCAATTTTCAAAGGGGAGGAACAACTGGCGCAGATCAGCGAAGTTGCATTGGAAATCCAGGCGAAATTAAGAGCTAAAGGCATATCTGTAAAATTTGATGATGATACTCAGAACAAACCAGGTTGGAAATTTGCGGAATATGAACTGAAAGGTGTTCCATTAAGAATTGCAATGGGACCAAGAGACCTCGAAAATAAAACAGTTGAATTAGCAAGACGTGATAACCTTACTAAAGAATCGGTTTCTATAGAAGGATTGGATGATTATATAGAAGAGTTATTACAAACCATTCAAAAGGATATTTATAATAAAGCACTTCAGTTCCGTGAGGAGAATATCACAAAAGTTGATTCCTACGAAGAATTCAAAAAAGTTTTAGAGGAAAAAGGAGGATTCATTCTAGCGCATTGGGACGGAACGGAGGAAGAAGAAGAAAAAATAAAGCAGGAAACCAAAGCAACCATCAGGTGTATTCCTCTTAATAACGAAATGGAAGACGGAGTATCACTCATCTCTGGGAAACCTTCCAAAAAGAGAGTTGTATTTGCAAAATCATATTAGTCGTAAACCGTTTATCATTGATAAACGGTTTATTTTTTATTAATTCTTTAGTTAAAATTATATTAAAATTATATTAAAATTAACGGCTTTTCTAAAGCTGGATTAAAATTTGGTAATTTTAAAAGATTAATCACCAAATAAACTACTATGTCATTTACTAACTTAATCGACCTGATAAAAGGTCAGTTTGGACCATCTACAGTATCACAAACAGCAACACAACTTGGCGAAAGTGAATCCGGTATTTCCAAAGCTATTTCGGCTTTGTTGCCGGCTATTATTGGAGGACTTGTAAACAGCAATGCCAGATCAGAATTATTCACCAGTGTAAAAGAAGCATCCAGCTCAGGCATTTTATCCAATCTTTTGGATGAAAGTAATGGAAATCAATCTCTGATCACAAGAATTCTAAATCTGATTTTCGGAAGCGGAGACAAGCTTGAAGCCATTACGACTTCGGTTTCAGAATATTCCGGCATAAGTAAAGATTCAACAAATTCTCTTATGAATGTAGTTGCAGTGTCCACCATTGGTACAGTCGGAAGGTATGTTTCAGAAAATAATCTGGATGCTGCTTCCTTCGATTCTCTGCTTAATGAACAGAAAAATAATTTATCCAACTTATTACCTGCAGGATTTAGTTTTGCTGCTTTAGGATTAGGTAACTGGTTTGGAACTGTAGATGCTGAACCAGTCAATGTTATTCGTGAACCTGCGCAAACGCCAGTTGCCGAAATTAACCCGACCATTCCCGTAACAGAAGAAAATGCTACAGCTGATACTCCTAAAATTGATGTCACAAGAAGCGGACAAACGCACGAACTAGTTTCTGA
>JAEXJU010000195.1 GCA_023448955.1 Bacteroidota bacterium | reverse complement strand
TATGCAGGCTATACGCATATTGACACAGCGGATACCTATGGAAACGAAGCGGAAATAGGAGAGGCTGTTGCAGAGTCCGCTGTAGATAGGAAAGATCTTTATCTTACTACAAAGGTTTGGAATAGCAACCGAAATGCGCAAGGTGTGAAACAATCCGCTGAACAGTCACTCAAGAAGCTGAAAACCGATTATCTGGATCTTTTGCTCATCCACTGGCCAGCGAATGCAAAGCAGTTTGACAACTGGAAAGACATCAATGCAGAAACGTGGAAGGCAATGGAAGATTTGTATAAATCGGGAAAAGTAAAAGCTATTGGTGTCAGTAATTTTATGTTGCCTCAGATCCAGGCGCTTCTGGAAACTGCAGAAGTTATTCCGGCAGTTAATCAGATAGAATTTCACCCCGGTTACACCCAGCAGGAAGTGGTGGATTTTTGCAAAGAACAGGGTATTGCAATAGAAGCGTGGAGTCCGATTGGCTCAGGAAGACTTCTGAAAGATGAAGGTCTTTTAGAAATTGCAGAAAAATATAATGTTTCTCCTGCAATTCTTTGTATTCAGTTTTGTCTGCAGTCAGGTGTGATTGTTTTACCAAAGTCTGAAAATCCGGAGAATATCAAAAATAATCTTCACTTTGAACGATTTAAAATCACTGATAGTGATATGAAAGCATTAAAAACACTTGAAGAAACAGGCTTTTCCGGACTGAATCCTGAGACAGTAGATTTCTAGCATTACAGTTTTATGATACTAAAAAAGCCATTTAAAATTTATTAAATGGCTTTTTATTTATCTTAGATATGAATTAAACATATTTATTAATTCTAAATTTTGTAATCTAAACTATTGATAAATTGACAGTTATGATTTTAGTTAATCCTCTTCGTTATCTGCAAGAATTTAAACTACTATAGATATTTTTAATCAGAAGTTGATATTGTTATCAACTCTTAATTTTGATTATTCGGTAGAATTAGAATAATACCTGATCTTTTCAACGATTTCTCCAAGATCAAAAGGCTTTGGTATAAAATCTATAGCACCGCTTTCTATAGCAGAATCTCCAAGACCCCGGCTAGCAGACATTATAACCACAGGAATATTTTTGAATTCCTGATGTTGTTTAATCATTTTGCAGATATCTCTTCCATCTTCTCCGGAAAGCCACATATCCATCAGGATCACATCCGGCTTGGTAGATGTTTCTAGCAAAGAATTGAACATATCGCTCCCACGCTCATAATTAGAGACTTCGAAACCTTCCATATTGAGCATCAACTTGACAGAATCCAGAATGGCAGGACTGTCATCCACAACAACTATTTTTTTTGATTTTGACATTGTAAATTAGATTATTAATTTGATTTGTGTTTTTTAGGAATTTCAAAACAAAACTCAGATCCCTTTCCTTCTATTGAGTTTACAAAAATCCTGCCACCGCTTCTCTTAATGATCTCAGAAGAGATATATAGTCCCAAACCTAGCCCCGGAAACGTATGTTCTTTGCTTCCGCTAACACGGTAATATTGCTCAAACACTTTTTCCTTTTTATCAGCAGGAATGCCTATTCCGAAGTCTCTCACGGCAAAAAGCACACAGTCTTCACCTGTTACTTTTGCAGAAATATGAATTTTATCAGAATCCGGAGAATATTTTATGGCATTGCCAATAAGATTACTCATTACCTGAGAAATCCGGTGTCTGTCGCCGTAGATGTTTCCTATTTTTTCGGATTCTACATAAATTTTGTGACTTGTACTCATCTGCTGTTCTGTAACAATTTCCTGAACAAGTTCATCGAAATCGAAATCTGATTTATTGAGGAGTATTTTTCCGTTCTGGATTTTTGTGACATCCAGCAGATCATTCACTAGGCTTGTAAGCTTATTGATCTGGTCGTCCATCTTTTTAGCCACATCCGCATTCTTGTTGTCCTCCTGTTTTCTAAGGTTTTTTTCAAGAAACTGTGAGTAAAGTTTCAGGCTTGTAAGTGGTGTTTTGAGTTCGTGGCTTGCAATCCCGAGAAAATTATCTTTTTGCTGCTGAAATTGTTTAAAATCATTAATGTCGGTACAGGTTCCTATCCATTGGATAACATCATTTTCTGCATTTTTGATAGGAATAGCACGTCCCAGAAACCAACGGTAGGCATCTTCAGAAGTTCTGTCACGGAATTGGTATTCTATTTCGTAATTTGTCTTATTGGCTTTACTGGATGTCCAAAGTTCACTGGCTCTCTTCTGATCATCCGGATGAAGGATTTTTGCGGTGGCACTCTCCCTGCTGTCTATGGTCTCAAAACCGGTGTAATCATACCATCTTTTATTGTAATAATCAATATTACCATCTTTATCCGCAGTCCATACAATTATCGGAAGGCTATCCGCTAAATTTCTGTATTTTTCCTCATTTCCTTTCAGCTGCTTTTTGGTAAGCACCATTTCCGTAACATCAGTCGCGAAGTTCAGAATGGCGTATACTTCACCTTTTTCATTGAAGAGTGGTTTGTAAGAAAAATTATAATAGGAAGTCTGTAGTTCGCCATTTCTTTCCAGAAAAACTTCATCTTCTGTCGCAGAATAGGTTTTACCTGTTTTAAAAATATCTTTAAGAATATCCAGAAAGGGTTGTCCTTTAAGCTCAGGTAAGGCATCTTCCAGCTTCATACCTATTACTTTTTCATTTTTACCCCAGGTTTTGAGCATTGTATTATTGGCAATATCAATAATCAGATCGGATCCTTTGTACAGCGCTATAGAATAATCTGATTCTTTAATGAGTTTTTCAAAAGTATATTCTGTTTCCGCTAATTTTTTTTCTGCATAAACTTGATCCGTAACTTCTGTAGCGACGACACTCACACCAATAATTTCGGTTTCTTCATCATTAAAAATCGGGGCATAGATAAAATCAAAATAACATTCTTCCCGCTCACCGTTTCGTACCAGATAGCATAATTCTTTATAGCCTTTATAAGGCGTTCCGGTAGTGCGTACTTGGGTAAGAATGTCCATAAAGGGTTGTCCCTCCAGTTCTGGCAAGGCATCTATCAGCCTGGATCCGATGATTTCAGCTGGTTTTCCCCAGAGTTCTAAAATTTGTGGATTTGCAACTTTGATCAGAAATTCATCGCCTATCAGCATTGACATAGCTACGGGAGCCTGGGTGAGCAATAATGCCAGTGATTCCTGCGAAATATTTGATTTGATGAAATTCTTCATTGTTGTAGATTATAAATTTATTCGATAATTATTTATTTGTAAATTTTTGTTTTCCGCTAAGCAATTCAAAAAAAAGTCTAAAATCTGAAATAAGTGACCAAAATGGATATCTCAACGTAGCCGGCTTATTTTTTTCTATCACAGCGTGGCTGAACCAGGCAAATCCATAACCAAAAATAGGGCAATACCAAAGAAATCGTTCTTTCCCAGATTTAAGTACATAAAAAATAACCGCAAAAACCAGAAGGATTCCAA
>JAEXJU010000160.1 GCA_023448955.1 Bacteroidota bacterium | reverse complement strand
GTAAGTATGCTTGCCGGAACTCCTTTATTAACAAGATATTTTACAACAGCATCTGCTCTCGATTGGGATAATTTTTTATTATAAATTGCTGAACCTCTACTATCCGTAGCGCCCACTACTATAAATTTTTCTTGTAAGCCGAAGGTTTTAATAATTTCTACAGCCTTATCCAAGTCGTTAAAAGATTTCTCTCTGATAATGTCTTTATTAAGTTCAAATTCTATTCCATTGAAATACTTGTTGATCTCATCAATAGCAGATGTTTTACTAACAGGAATACTCTGAGCTACAGGTTCTTTTGGACATCCGCTGTTTTCTATCGGTCCTGGAACCATAACGCATTTATCATTAAGATCTATAACACCATCTAAATCAGAATCTAATGCTACACCAGCACCATCAACCCTTGCGCCGGCAGGTGTATCTAACTGTCTATCCCAATCGTCACAAACCCCATCATTATCCATATCGCCTTTCTCGCAAACCTTGAAGTCTTTGAATTTTTCTTCTAGATTACCAGCTTTAGCATAAGCATCTTGCAAAGGATCTACCCAACGTAAATGATCCGGATGTTTTCCTAATTTAAATGACAATGCAAGATTAAACAACCAAGCATTATCTGTATAAGAATCATTGATTAAATTATATCCGGGAGGTGCTGTTCTTGACCATCCTCCACCATCAAATTCTTCGTCTCCACTAATTAAGTATAAAGCTCTCAATTCCAAATCAAGAAGTCTAGACACATTATACTTTAATCCCGCCCCACCAATGTATGTGAAACTACCGACATTCATTTTCTGCTCTATGTACAGAGGCCATTTGCTTAAGAGATTGTTATCCTGTAAAAATGTCTTATAACCAGTAAGTCCAATTCCTGCATAACCGTGAAGAGCCCATCTGAATTTTGAATGGTTATCCACTCTTCTCATCAGATTGGAAAAATTGATATCTCCCAAAAGTGCAACTTGGTCAAATTTTGTATATCCTTGTCCAACACCAGCAGCATCATTCAAATATGCTTTTTGTTTGGTCTCTCCTTTAGTATATAATAATGACAGCCCAAAAGTATGTGTAATCTGTTTATCTAGACTTACAAAACCGTTCCAGCCCCAATTTACTTTACCATCATAAAAAGATGTAAGATCGGCATTAGCCATAAAAGCGGCTCCGCCACCAACAGTTATAGACCAGTCTTTAAAAAGCCGGCTTTCATTGTTAAAAGGTTTGGTAGCCATTTCTTTTTCAGAAGTCTGTGCAAGACCAAGAAAAGGGAGAAATAAAAGTAAAAATAATTTTTTCTTCATAATTCATTTGTGTGTTATAAAAATTTATTGCAACTGTTTTATAATTTCCATAGCAAAATCTCTTTCATAAAGATTTTTTGCATGAGGAATTATCAACTTTTTAGAAATAAACTTTATATTATTATACAGTATTATGTCTATATCTATAATTCTATCCTGATAAGTTCCGAGAGCAGCAGAGTCCTGTAAACGGCCCATACTTCTTTCGATTGTCTTGATTTCAGCAAGTAACCTAAAAGGTGAAAATTGTGTTTTTATTCTGACTGCAATATTACAAAAAAAATTGAAACTATCAAACTCCACTGGTTTTGTTGAAATTAGTTTAGATTTTGCTATTATTGCACCTATTTTTTTTTCAAGTTCCAGAAATGCTTCATTGACATTATTTTCAGGATTATTTATATTACTCCCTAGTAACAAAATGACATCATTATACGACATATTAATTATAATATAAATTAGATGAGAGGATTTTTCAAATTAGTTTTAGCAAATTTAACCGCAATTTTTATTCTTCTAGCCGGTTTTTTTATTTTTTTCATTGGCTTTCTGATTATATCTTCCATTTCAGAAGGAGTTGATGTAAAACAGGATTCTGTACTGACTCTGGATTTAAAAACAAGAATAATAGATAGTCCTGCTGAAGATCAGGAAGATATTTTTGCATTTAAGAATGAACAAAAAGCGGTATTGCTATATGATATCATTGATGCTATTGAAAAAGCAAAAGATGACAACAAAATAAAAGGAATCAGTTTAGAAATTGATAACTTCCAAGCCGGAATTACCCAAATGGACGATATCCGTAATGCACTTATTGACTTTAAAAAAAGCGGAAAATTTGTTTATGCTTATGGTAACACTGTATCGCAAGGCGCATATTATCTGGGTTCTGTCGCAGACAAATATTATCTTAATCCGGCCGGGCTTATAGAACTGAAAGGTCTTTCTACAGAGGTCACTTTTTTCAAAAACTTTGCAGAGAAGTATGGAATCGGAATCCAGGTAATCCGTCACGGAAAATTCAAAGCTGCTGTAGAACCTTTTCTAAGAGATGAAATATCGCCTGAAAATAAAGAGCAGCTTTCTACACTATTAAATGACATCTGGGCAAACACTTCAAAGAAGATTGCAGATTCCAGAAAGATTTCTTTGCCAGAACTTAATACGATTACAGATAGTTTGTATAGTTACCTTCCAAATCTGAGCCTTAAATACAAACTTGCAGATCAACTGATCCAAAAATCTGAATACGATAATATCATCCGTAAAAAACTGAATATTGATGCTGATAAAAAGATCAACAAAATCTCATTTGCCAAATATTCCGAATCTCTGGAAAGCGAAAGTGATGGTAAAAAGATAGCCGTTTTATACGCATCCGGAGCAATATATAACGGAAAAGGTTATGACGGAATTTACGCTGAAAATTTTGTAAAAGAAATAAAAAAACTTCAGAAAGACGATGATATAAAGGCTGTTGTTTTTAGAATTAATTCTCCGGGTGGAAGCGCCAATGCTTCCGATGAAATCTTATTCGAAATGCAGCAACTAAAGCGCAAAAAACCAGTCATTGTTTCTTTTGGAGATTATGCTGCTTCCGGTGGTTATTACATTGCGATGGGTGCAGACAAGATATTTTCCGAACCTAATACTTTGACAGGATCTATCGGAGTTTTTGGTGTGATCCCTTATTTTAAAGAACTTGCTGAGAAAAATGGAATCCGTAGTGATGCTGTGACTACCAATGCCAACTCTAATATGATATCGGCAATCAACGGACTAAGTCCGGGTACATTAACGATTATGACCAGAAGTGTGGAATCTACATACCAGAGATTTGTTCATTTTGTAACTCAGAATAGAAAAAAATCTTTTGAAGAAATTGATTCTGTAGGCGGCGGAAGAGTTTGGTCCGGTGTGCGTGCAAAGGAGATTGGACTGGTAGATGAATTGGGATCTCTTCAGGATGCCATTAAATATGCTGCTAAGTCTGCTAATATTAAAGATTATAAGGTTTCTGCTTATCCTGCAAAAGTTTCTAAATTTGAGCAGATTTTCTCTTCTGAAACTGAGGAAGATTTTTCAACCAGGCTGATTCAGAGAAAGCTTGGGAAGGAGAATTTTAAAATCTTTCAGCACATTACAGATCCTGATACTAAGACTGCTGTTTTAATGGAAAGTCCTTTCAGTATTAAGATTAATTAATTGCAGTTTAAAATAAAAAAAAGCCTTGCCAGAAAATTGTGGCAAGGCTTTTTTGCGTATTGTTGGAAAATAGCCCCGATTGCAGCGGCATCCTTTTTTCTTTTGTCCGGATAAAGCCATGGAAAAGAAAAAAGATATAGCGGAAAGCGGGATAAAGCTCCTAAAATTTTTAAAATTTATAGGCCAGATTCCAACTGAATCCCATATTGAAACTACCAGAACTTCTGCCAAATCCCGGAACAATCATCGGAGTAACTTCGTCCTGTTTTGTAGTATAGGCAAGATATCTTGGCTGGATATTGACATCTATAAAAAAATTGCTTTCAAATACCTGAATTCTCGCACCAATAGCGCCTTCTATCCAATAGCTGCTTTGTGTAGAAGGTTCTAATGAAATGATTACACCTTCATTATTTCTGCCTTTAACAGGTATTGCCATATATTCCTGGGAATAGAAACTACCTGCTAATTTTGCACCGGCATAAAAACCATTAAATGCATTTTCCGGGTCGGAAGCCAGCATGTAAAATCCGCCAGCTTTCAGAAACAAACCATCTGCTTTTGCATCATAACCATTTTTCTGATAGATATTTTTGTCATATCCCAAATCTACAACTGCATGAATTCTTCTGCTAATTCGGCTGGAAACAAAGCCTTGATAAAGTTTTCTGTCTCCGAAAAAGCCAGCGCCAAGATTCAATACATCTGCACCAATAATGAAATTGGGTGTATATTTCCATTTAGCCGAATCCTGTTTCTTGGCCTCTGATTTTGCCTGAGAAAAAGCGAATACCGAAACCAAACTAAAAGCGGAGATAAAAATTGACTTTGCTTTCATCTGTAAGTGATGTTTGATTGGATTCGACATTAGTTATCGGTGTAGATTTTAACAGTTCCGATTTCAGATTCTCATAATTAATTTTGAATCCGCAAGCGGGAGATACATAAACTGCATTTCTGTCATAAGAGATGCGGACTTTGGAACTATCTCCATCTTTTGTAGTTTTGAAATAGATATCCGTGTAAGGATTTTCATCAATTCTTAAAGGAATGAAAACGGTTTCTGCATTGGCCTGCGCCAGGATACTGGTAATTTTATTGTTTCCGTAATCTACATTGACATACAGAGAATCGATTTTTGTAAGCTGCCCCAATTCATTTTTGAATTTCACCTGCAATCTTGGAGTTGATTCCGAACTCAGGCATATATCATCATCACCGCCGCAACTGGTGAGAAGCAAAAAAAAGCCCAGAAGAAAAATTAGTTTTTGCATTGAATAAAGATAATACAAATTGTTTATTTTTTAAGAAGCAAAGCAATGTTTTCTACGTGATGCGTCTGCGGAAACATATCTACCGGAAGAATTTTCACAAGTTCATAACTGTCCTTCAGCAAAGCAATATCTCTTGCCTGTGTTGCAGAATTACAGCTAACATAAACGATTTTATCCGGTGACAGTTTCAGAATCTGCTCTACTACTTTCTGATGCATTCCATCTCTTGGCGGATCAGTAATCAGTACATCAGCTTTTGGATGATTTGCTAAAAATTCATCATTAAAGATGTCTTTCATATCACCGCAATAGAAAGTACAGTTTTCCAATCCATTGATTTCTGCGTGTTCCTTGGCCGCGTCAATAGCTTCCTGAACAGCTTCTATCCCGATAACCTGCTTGGCATTTCTTGCGACATACTGAGCAATAGTTCCTGTCCCCGTGTAAAGATCATAAACTACCTGGTCGCCAGATAAATCTGCAAACTCCAGAGTTTTTCTGTATAATTCCAAAGCCTGCTTATAATTGGTCTGGAAAAAAGATTTCGGTCCTATTTTAAATTGAAGTCCGTCCATCTCCTCAAACAGATATCCTTCTCCAAAATAATTTTGAATATGGAGATCATAGATACTGTCATTTCCTTTTGGATTGATGGCAAAGACCAAAGTTTTGATCTGAGGGAATTGGGATAATAAATAATCAAATAATCGAATTCTTTCTGATTCTATTTCCTTATACAGTTGGAAAAGCACCATCCATTCACCTTTAGAATTCTGACGCAGCATCAAAGTTCTTAGAAAACCTTCCTGAGCTTTTACATCATAGAATTCCAGTCCGTTCTCTACAGCATATTTTTTTACGGCCAAGCGAATTTGGTTAGATGGATCTTCTTGCAGAAAACATTCTTTGAGGTCAAGAATCTTACTCCACATCCCCGGAATATGAAATCCCAAAGCATCCCTATTGCCGAAGTTTTCCTCGGAA
>JAEXJU010000110.1 GCA_023448955.1 Bacteroidota bacterium | reverse complement strand
GTCGTAGGATAAGGAATTATATGTTCTTTTCTGAAATGTTTTCCCTAGCAACATAAAAAATAACAGTCCGCAAAGAGTATCAAAATAGCCTGGACCGTAATCTGTTACTACTTCATAAACACTTCTTCCATAAAGCACAAAAATACCAAGGACAATCGGTACGTCAATATTAACAATTTTATTTTTTAATCCATACCACGCAGATTTGTAATAATCTGAAGCGGAATAAAATACAACAGGTGTTGCTAATAAAAACATAATGAGCCTGAACAGGTTTTTGTAAGAATGAAGCCAAACATCATTACCTGAAATATACTCCGGAAAGCTGAAAAACATTCCGTTTCCGAAAGCAAAACCTGCAACTGCCAATTTGATGAGAAGGCTTTTGTCAAGTTTATCTTGCTTTTTGTCAGCAGTTTCCAGATTTATGACGGGTTTGTAACCGAGGTTAGTCAGGAATTTGGCTAGCTCACTTAGTTTTAACTCCTCATCTTTGAAAGAAACCTGAAGCGTTTTTCTTGTAAAATTGACCTGAGAATATTTGATGCTTTTATTGATGGTGTGAAGGCTTTCCAGAAGCCAGATGCACGATGAGCAATGGATTACCGGGATTTTGAAAGTAACAAGCGTTGTCCCGCCTTCAGAAAAATCAACAACTTTGGAAAAAACTTCAGGTGTGTCCAGATAGTCAAATTGCGCATTGTTTTCATTGCTGGGACGCACACCGGAACTTTTATTGATGTTATAAAAATTCTCCAGATTGTGCACATTCAGGATTTCGTAAACCGATTGACAGCCGTTGCAGCAAAAAAGTTTATCGTCGAAAAGGATTTGTTCTTTGTCGATTTTCTGACCGCAGTGAAAGCATTGTTCTGCCATTAAAAAACTCTCAGATATTTGGACTACAAAATTACGGCAAAAATCCTTGTAGGTCGTGTTAAAATATCTTATTTTTGCTGATAAATGTCATAGGTATGTCTCTTGAACAACAATTGGTTATAGAACAAAATTTCTCAAAAGCATTTCACAAAGATTCTTTACGTGCAAACCTTTCTCACGAAGATTTTGAAGTTTATGAAAAAGCCCTGAAAATCCTGGAATTTTCCAAAGGCGAAACCGTTTTCGAAGATGGTGAGTCACCAAAAGGAGTATATTTTATAGAAAAAGGAACTGCTAAATTATCAAAATCAGGGGTTTACGGAAAGGATCAGATCCTTAGATTCTGTAAAGAAAATGATTTGATTGGATACAGATCTTTGCTTTGCGGTGAGAATTTTCAGGCCAAAGCTGAGGCAATGACACCTATGAAAGTTCAGTTTCTTCCTTCCGATGTGTTTCTTAAATTATTAGAGTTAGATCCGAAATTGTCTTATGCAATGCTTCAGAAAATTGCTTATGAATTGGGAGAATCTGCGAATACAGTAACATTCCTGGCTCAGAAAACAGTGCGTGAAAGGCTGGCAGAAATCCTGGTTTTACTAGAGCAAAAACTGGGAACTGACCCTGAAGGATTCATCAAAATTTCACTGACGAGAGAAGAAATCGCCAACCTGATAGGGACTGCAACGGAAAGCGCTATTCGCTTGATTTCTGAATTCAAGCAGGACGATCTGATCATTGTCGAAGGAAGGAATATTAAAATCCTTAACAGAGAAAAGCTTATCAAGCTGGGTCACGTTGTAATATAAATGATAATTGATGAATGATAGCTGATTCAATTCAGCGCAACTCATTTATCTGTTTTAATCATTTATAAACTATAATTTATCATTCATAATTATGTCTGTACACTCTGAAATAAAAAAAATCACAACTGAAACCTTGCGAAAAATGAAATTCGACAAGGAAAAGATTACAATGCTGACGGCCTACGATTTTACAACGGCTAAAATGGTGGACGCAGGTGGTGTAGACTCTATATTAATCGGAGATTCTGCGGCAAATGTAATGGCTGGCCACGAAACCACTTTACCGATTACGCTGGATCAGATGATCTATCATACGCAGTGTGTTGTTCGAGGTGTGGAAAGAGCTTTGGTGGTTGCAGATTTACCTTTCGGTACTTACCAGAGTAATCCTGAAAAAGCCCTTGAATCTGCAGTTAGAATGATGAAAGAAGGTGGTGCACACGCTATCAAAATAGAAGGAGGTAAAGAGATTGAAGAATCGATAAGGAAAATTGTGAATGCGGGAATTCCTGTTTGCGGACATCTCGGACTCACGCCTCAAAGCATTTATCAGTTTGGAACTTACAAAGTAAGAGCAAAGGAAGATGCAGAAGCAGAAAAACTGATTTCTGATGCGAAGCTTTTGGAAGAATTAGGCTGTTTTGCACTCGTTCTGGAAAAAATACCGGCAGACCTTGCCAAAAAAGTGACAGAACGTATTTCCATTCCGACCATCGGAATCGGAGCAGGACAGAATTGTGATGGTCAGGTTTTAGTTTATCACGATATGGTAGGAATGAATCAGGGATTCTCTCCAAAATTTTTGAGAAGATATCTTGATCTTTATGCACAAATCACAGGTGCTGTTTCCCAATACGTGAGTGATGTCAAAACGGGAGATTTTCCTAATGAGGAAGAGAGTTATTAAGTTAATACAAAATAAAAGTAGCCCTTTCGGAATTCAAAACTCTGAAAGGGTTTTAATTTAAAAATAATGACCAGTTATCTTAAAGTTTTACCCGTTTTATTCTCATTGTTTTTCCTATTCTCCTGCACAGCGCAGAAAATGAAATACGGAACAAAAACGGAAATATATGACAAAGCAGATTCACTGCAATCATTAGCCAGAATTAAACAAATTAAAAATCTTGACTTTTCCGATTTCACGCCTGGAAAGTTTGATGATGGAAAAGTAGCTGTCAATTATCGCTTTCTGAAGCCAGATAAAATCGGACAAAATAAAAAATATCCATTGATTCTGGTATTTCACGGTTCTGGCGCTATTGGAACCAATAACACTTCTCAAATGGGTGTTTTGTCTAAAATGTGGCTGCTTCCGGAAAATAGAGAGCAATATCCGGTGTATGTTCTGGCACCACAATTTCCGGTTCGCTCATCTAATTATCATCTCGATGTAAGCAGAAATATAAAAGTTTCTGAATCTAATGAACATCTTGATCTGGTTCTGAAGTCTATCGATTCTTTGTTGGTAAACGAAAATATAGATCGCAATAGAATTTATGTGATGGGATTTTCAATGGGCGGTTCTACAACAGCCAATGCCATTTCCAAAAGACCAGATCTATTTGCAGCTGCCGTTAATATTTCAGGAATTTCCCAGTTCGATAAAATGGATAAATTGTTAAGATTGCCAATGTGGATTATTCACGGAAGTCTGGATACTGATAATTTTCCTCAAAGTAATTTCAGGTTTTTTGATGAAATGAAATCCAGAGGTAAGGTTTTCCTTTGGGAATATAAAGACAAATACCATAACAATATACTTTCGGCAGAACTGGTGGAAGAGATCCCAAAATGGTTATTAAAACAACATCAATAATGTCTCAGGAATTTTCAGATTCTCAAATCGTTTACGAAGACAATCATATGCTTGTCATCAACAAAAAAGCAGGACAATTGGTTCAGGGCGATAAAACCGGTGATTTATCTTTGCTGGAATTGATCAAAAATTTCATCAAAAAGAGAGATGATAAACCGGGCAATGTGTTTCTCGGTTTGGTTCATAGGATTGACAGGCCAACCTCAGGTTTGGTAATTTACGCCAAAACTTCCAAGGCGCTTTCCCGACTGACCCAAATGGTTAAAAATCGGGAAGTCAAAAAAACGTATTGGGCGAATGTCGGCAAAGAATTGATTCCACACTCAGGGCGATTGGTTCATTATCTCCAAAAAAATGAGAAAAATAACAAAGCAATTGTCTATCCGAAAGCAACGGAAGGTGCTAAAGAAGCGGTATTGACTTATAATGTTATCAAAACATTGGATAATTATTTATTGCTGGAAGTCGATTTGGAAACCGGGCGGCATCACCAGATCAGAGC
>JAEXJU010000062.1 GCA_023448955.1 Bacteroidota bacterium | reverse complement strand
ATGATATTGCAATGATAAGGATTTTTTTTAATTCACAAAAAAATCGGGCTCAAAAAGTTTGGACCCGATTTCTGTAAAACGTAAAATTTAAAAATATGAAATCAATTTTGGTTTGATTTTAAATATTCATCGATAATTTCGAAAGCTTTTTTTTCGTCTTTTATATCCACTTTAATAAAAGTATTGGTTGCAGTGGGTGTGGATAGAAAACTAAGATAAGAATTCTCTACATCACACTTTATTCCTGCATCTTCCAACCTGGATTTCATCAGCTGGATCTCCTGCGGGCTGCTGCTTTCGTATACAGCCACTCTTGTTGTTGCATCCATAATTTAAGATTTTGATTTTAAAAGCAAAGCAATTTACGAAAAAAATATCAAAATCTCAAATCCCTTATATTAAATTCTCGAATATTGAATTAATTTTATCTAGAATGATCTGTATTTCTTCTTTCGTTACGTTAAGATGCGGACGGAATCTAAGTGACTGATCACCACAAGTAAGAATGATTATTCCTTCATCATAGAGCGCTTTTCTCAGCCATTCTCTTGATTCTCCGTCTTTCAGGTCGAAAGCACACATCAACCCTTTTCCTCGCGCTGCAAAAATATGATCGGGAAATTTCTGCTCTAATTGCTGAAGACCATTTAGTAAAAATTCTCCCACGATTCTGGAGTTTTCAACCAGGTTTTCTTTCTCGATCACTTCCATAACCAACTGAAATCTTAGAACGTCAATAAAATTACCCCCAAACGTAGAGTTAATTCTTGAACTTTCTTTGAAAACGTGGTGCTCGACTTCATCCAGCTTTTCTTTATTAGCAAGAATACCGCAAACCTGGGCTTTTTTCCCGAACGTAATCACATCAGGAATGATATCAAGATGCTGATAAGCCCACATTTTTCCGGTCATCCCCATTCCGGTCTGAACTTCATCCAGAATCAGAAGTACCTCATTCTCATCACAGATTCTTCTAAGCTCCGTAAAAAATTCTTTTCTGAAATGATTATCACCACCTTCGGCCTGTATTGGTTCAATAATGATACAAGCCACTTCATTTGGATTTGCAAGAATCGCTTCCTGAATATTCATCAGAGCCATTTGCTCATTTTTGATTGTTTCTTCAAGATTTTCTTCTGTGATTGGGAAATTTAATTTGGGATTTGAAATTCTTGGCCAGTCAAATTTTGGAAAATACTGATATTTTCTAGGGTCAGAAGTATTGGTTAATGACAATGTGTAACCACTTCTACCGTGAAAAGCCTGTCTGAAATGGATGGCAACAGAACCTTCTTTATCAATATCTTTCTGCCAGTTTTTTCTGGTTTTCCAGTCAAAAGCTGTTTTAAGAGCATTCTCTACCGCAAGCGCGCCGCCTTCTATAAAAAAGCAATAAGGCAACTCTTTCGGAATTGCAACCCTGGAAAAAACTTCCATAAAATCTGCATATTCCTGAAGATAGACATCACTAAGTGTCGGTTTGTAAACTGCCATTTTCCCCAGCCAGTTAGCTCTTTCCATCACATAAGGATGATTGTAACCGATGGAAGCAGAGGCAAACATGGAAAACATATCCAGATATTCCTTGCCTGTCAAACGGTCTACAATATAGGAACCGTGGGATTTTTCGTAATCCATTACAAAGTCGAAACCATCGGCAAGAATGTGTTTACCAAGAGTTTCTTTTACTTTATTTTCTGTAGTTGTTATCATTTATGAATTTTATAATTAAAAATTTCAATAAGTTTCTTTTTAGAATTTTCTTTTTCCTCATCATAAGAAAAGACTGGAATCATTGTAAACGCTAAGACAAAAAAGAATAATATTAAGTTCATTATAATATTTAATAATCCTATTACATTTAAAAATATTACTAAAAAAAGTATAAACGTAATCATTATTAAATAACAAACAACACTACATATTGAGGGTCTTATTGAAATTTCAATGATTGTTTTTCCATCTTTTTGAGAAATATTACCAATAGAAACAGCCTCGGAAATTCCTCTAGCTTTTGTAATTTTTGTTATTTTAAAATTTGTTTTAGAAATTTTTCCGCGAAACATTGTTTTTTCATAGAAACCAAAAAATGAAAAATAATTTTTATTGGTTATTATTCTTAGTTCATTTAAACTTTCTGCCAAGTTTTTTGTTGTTTCAATCTCGAAATATTCAACAAATTTCATTGTCAAATTTTTTTTACAAATCGAATTTTATTCCCTGAGCCAAAGGCAGACTTGTGGTATAATTAATCGTATTGGTTTGTCTTCTCATATAATATTTCCACACATCGGAGCCTGATTCACGTCCGCCGCCGGTTTCTTTTTCACCACCAAATGCCCCGCCTATTTCAGCTCCGGAAGTTCCAATATTCACGTTTGCAATTCCGCAATCCGAACCAGCGTTTGAAAGGAACAATTCTGCTTCTCTCAGATTTTGTGTCATAATTGCAGATGACAATCCCTGAGGAACATCATTCTGAATAGCAATGGCCTCATCCAGGGTTTTATATTTAATTAAGTAAAGAATTGGCGCAAATGTTTCGTGTTGTACTATTTCATAACTGTTTTCAACTTCGGCAATGCAAGGTTTTACATAGCAGCCGGAGTTATAATCTTCACCTTCCAAAACACCGCCTTCTACGATGAATTTTCCGCCTTCTGATTTGCATTTTTCAATAGAATCCAGATACTGTTTTACCGCATCTTTATCAATGAGAGGTCCAACGTGATTGGACTCGTCCAGAGGATTTCCGATTTTCAGTTGTCCGTAAGCTTTAACAAGACGATTTTTTACCTCATCATAAACAGATTCGTGGATAATTAAACGTCTTGTAGAAGTACATCGCTGCCCTGCCGTTCCTACTGCGCCGAAAACTGCGCCGATGATGGACATATTAAGGTCTGCATTTTCTGTGATGATAATGGCATTGTTTCCTCCCAGTTCCAGAATTGATTTTCCGAATCTTTCGGCAACATTTTTTCCAACGATTCTTCCTACTCTTGTAGAACCCGTGAAAGAAACCAGCGCTACTTTTTTGTCTTTTACCAATCTATCTCCAATCTCGTGATCTGCAATCAATAAGTTGGAAATACCTTCCGGAAGGTTATTTTCTCTCGCTACTTCATTGAAGATATTCTGACACGCAATAGCGCAAAGCGGCGTTTTCTCTGATGGTTTCCAGATTACCACATTCCCACATATCCAGGCTAAGGCTGCGTTCCAGCTCCAAACGGCTACCGGAAAATTGAAAGCGGAAATCACACCTACAATTCCCAACGGATGATACTGCTCGTACATCCTGTGACCAGGTCTTTCGGAATGCATGGTGAATCCGTGAAGCTGACGAGACAATCCTACTGCAAAATCACAGATGTCTATCATTTCCTGAACCTCACCAAGACCTTCCTGCAGTGATTTTCCCATTTCATAAGAAACCAATTTGCCCAAATCTTCTTTGTATTCTCTCAGTTTATTTCCAAACTGGCGAACCAAATCGCCTCTTTTTGGAGAAGGAATCTGTCTGAATTCCAAGTAGGCTTGTTGTGCTTTCGTCATCACTTTGTCGTAATCGTGATGATCTGAAGCTGTGGCTGAAGCAATAAAATTGCCGTCTACCGGCGAGTGACTATCTAGTTTAATACCTGATGAAAAGAAATCCAGACCGGTAGATGTACCTTTATTTTCTGGTGCGATTCCTAACCTTTTCAGGTTTTCTGATATCGAAATTGAGGACATAATTTTTTAATTTTTTAGAGTCCCTAAGATAAAAATATATTTTGACCAGCAAAATCAAAAAACTAACAATTGTTAGTAATGAATAAGGAATTAATAATAAAAAAAAACATCAAGGAGATAATTAATTTATAAAACAGTGACATTTCACTAAATATAATTTACTATCAGTGATACAAACATCTATAAATTAAGGATATTTTATAATTTTGAATGAATCTAAATTAAAGTTTTTTTGCTACTTTTGAACAAAATAAAAGTTGATGACAGAACAAGAAAATGAAAACGAAAAATCACCGAAATGGAAACAATGGGTGAAGCGTTTCGGTATTGGTGGCATTATTTTTTTTACAGTAAAAGGAATCATCACATCTACCCTAATCTATTTTCTTGGCAAAAATTTTTGGGTCATCATAAAAGATTTTTTTTCGCAATGGTTTGATTAATAAACCGATTCTTTTTTAGCAAACAGATTATCTAAGGCATATTTCCCGGATCCAAGTACCAGTATTGAAAGATAAAAGAAAAAGTAAAGAAGACTGAGTTCTTTATCAGAATAGGAATCTGCACCATGAACCACAAAAAATGCTACAAGCATTGTAATCATCAAAGGAATTGTTGCAAGCCTGGTGAGAAATCCCAAAATGATAAATACAGAACATACCAATTCCGCGAAAACAACCAATACCAAGGTGATAGCCGAGCCTAATCCTAAAAAGTTCATAAACTCTATTTTGTCATTGGCGATAAGCATCATCAGTTTCGGATAACCGTGGGAGATCATCGAAAATCCCACAAATAAGCGGATTATCAGTATAAAAACATCCAGCAAGGTTTCGGTAGTCCGTGAAGAATTAAAATTTCCCATTTCTGAAATCTGTTTATATCAAAACTACAAAAAAATCCTTTAAATAAAAGGATTTTAACGATAACCAAAGTTTTTCAGATCTCTGTCATTCTTTCGCCAGTCTTTTTTGACTTTCACAAAAAGATTAAGATGTAGTTTTTTGCCGAAGAACTTTTCCAGATCCAGACGCGCTTCTGTTCCTACTTTTTTGATGGCTTCTCCTTTGTGCCCGATAATGATGCCTTTCTGAGTATCGCGCTCCACATAGATAATAGAATCAATAAAAATGATCCCTTCTTTTTCTTTGAACATCTCTGTCACCACTTCCACAGAATAAGGGATTTCCTTTTCATAATTCAGAAGAATTTTTTCTCGGATAGCCTCGTTCACAAAAAAACGCTCCGGTTTGTCTGTGTACATATCTTTATCATAATAAGGCGGATTCTCCGGCAGCATTGATTTCAGCTTAGGCAAAATAACCTCTGTGTTGAAATTGTTAATTGCTGAAATAGGTAAGATTTCTGCTTTTGGGATCTTTTCGTGCCATTCTGTAGCAATCTTTTCAAGATCCTGCTGATTGGTCTGATCTATTTTGTTTAATAACAACAATACAGGAACCGGAATTTTATTCAGCTTATCAATTAAAAACTCTGATTGTTCGCTTTTGTCTCTCACATCCACGATAAACAAAAAAACATCGGCATCCTGCAAAGAATCTTTTACAAAATCCATCATTTTTTCCTGCAAACCATATTTTGGATCTAATACGCCAGGTGTGTCCGAGAACACAATCTGCAAATCCTCTTCATTATAAATCCCGAAAATACGGTGTCTGGTTGTCTGTGCTTTTTGGGTTACAATTGCCAGTTTCTCTCCCATCAGCTGGTTTAGAAGAGTAGATTTTCCAGCATTTGGTTTCCCAACTATATTTACGAATCCTGCTTTGTGCATTGATTTATTTTAAATGATTAAAATTAAAAGATATATGAAAGCAACCTTTTAATGAATTGCAAAGTTAAGGAAATTTAAAAGTATCATTTTAGAATTCCTAATTTTTAATCTGTAAAATAAATAAGGTTTAACACATTATTATTTTTTATCTTTAAGGTCTAAAAATTAATAACATATGAAAAAACTTTACATCCTAATTTTTGCTGCCAATCTTTTTTCAGCACAAAACTCTGATTTACTGAACAACAAATGGCAAATAAGCAAAGTAGTTGGTGAACTTTTGCCTAATGACCAAGTTCCTCCGCCTATGCCCTATCAGCAAATCACAGAATTCAGCTCCAACCCACCAAAGCTCAATTTGTCATTTTTCAATACTGTTGGTGCCGAGGTAAGTTACTCTGGTGATAATATGTTTACTGTTAATAGTAAAGCCTGCACTTTGGCAGATTATTGGGGAGATAATGGTCAAGTCAATAACTTTTTTGGATTACTCTGTGATTTTTTCAAAAAAGACGCCAATTATTACTATAATATCTCAAATAACGGTAACGAAAAAATCTTAACTGTCAGTAATGCAACATTTCAGGAAATTCATTTCAAATCCGCTATTTTAGGCACTAGAGAAAATGGAATCAACACAATATCTGTCTATCCAAATCCTTCATCTGATATTGTAAAAATTGAAAAACTGAAACCCAATTCATCAATAGAATTAATTGACAGTTCCGGAAAATCAGTAAAATCAATTTCCAACACTAAGTCAGACAAAACTGAGATTAATATCAAAAATTTACCCTTGGGAATCTATTATTTAAATGTTAACGGACAACCGGTCCAAAAAATTATTAAGAAATAATTCTCATAAAAGGAATAAAAATCGGTTCAAATTTGAGCCGATTTTTTTATTTTAAAGTTCTACCTTTGGCAATTAACTTTCAAATAACTTTTATGTTTACAGACAAAGAAATCTCAGAAATCAGTCAACTCCTTGTTCCGGAAAATAATATAGTGATCGTAACACATTATAATCCCGACGGTGACGCAATTGGTTCTTCTCTCGGTCTGAAACATTATCTGAAAACGAAAGGTATAGACGCTACAGTAATCACGCCTAATGATTTTCCGAAGTTCTTGAAGTGGATGCCGGAAGCCAAGAAAATCGTGATTGCAGACTATAAAAGAAAAGTGGCCGGAGAAGCAATTTATAATGCCGATGTAATTTTTTGCCTCGACTTTAATTCACCTTCCAGAATAGGAATTCTGGGAGATTGGGTGACTAAATCTCACGCAAAAAAAATACTAATTGACCATCATCAGATGCCAGAACAGTTTGATTACGTATATTCTGATACAACAGTTCCGGCAACTTGCCAGATGGTTTATCATTTCATACAAGCCAATCAGGATGAAAAATCAGTGAATATTGATGCCGCTCAATGCTTATATACCGGAATAATGACAGATACCGGCGGATTCCGTTTCCGATCTACAAGCGCAACAACACACAGAATAGTAGCAGATCTTATTGAAAAAGGCGCAAATCCTGCCATTATAACGTCCAACACTTGGGATACGAATACACTTTCCAGGCTTCACCTGCTGTCTTTGGTTCTTGGCAGGATTGAACTCGTAAAAGATGGAAAAGTTGCTATTCTCTGGCTAAAACGCTCCGAACTGAAAGAATTTGGCTTTGACAAAGGTGATACAGAAGGATTTGTGAACTACGGCCTAAGCCTGGCCGGGACTAAAATGGCAGCTTTTTTTATGGAAGACCTTTATGAGGATTTTATCAAAATTTCTTTCCGTTCCAAAGATGATGTTGACACCAATCAATTTTCCAGAAAACATTTTAATGGCGGCGGTCATATTAATGCTTCCGGTGGAAAATATTTCAAGTCCATTGAAGATACCATTACAGATTTTAAGGAGAAAGTTGAAGATGAAGATTTCTAAGAAACAAGATTAAAGGCAAAAGAATCAAAATCCGATTGTCAAAAACCTCACCTTACACCTAAAAATGGATTGTCCGGCAAAATCCATAGCCCCGATGGAAACGGCATCCTTTTTTTAGCTTTGGAAACCTCACAGGTTTTAAAAACCTGTGAGGTTTCGTTCGGAGAAAAAAGATATAGTGGACAGCGGGAAACAGCTCCTAAATAATTAACTCAACAATAAGAATATCAATGCAATAACCGCAGGCAATGCCTGTACAAAAAATATTCTTCTGGATGCTGAAAGTGCACCGTAAGAGCCAGCTACTATTACACAGCCTAGAAAAAACATCGCTACATTTCCTGACCAAACAGCATCTTTTATAAGCAAACTCCAGACGAGTCCTGCTGAGAGAAATCCGTTATAAAGACCTTGATTTGCAGCCAGGCTTTTTGTAGGTTTAAAGAGTTCTGCCGGAATGGTTCGGAATGTTTTTTTCCCCAATGTTTCCCAGGCAAACATTTCCATATAAAGAATATATAGGTGTTCCAAAGCGACTATCGCAATGAGGATTTTTGAAATGAGTTCCATATTATAAAACGAGATTTTTAGGCAAATGATGCAGCAATTCTGTGTTGATAATAGCCGCGCAGATTTCCGGTTTTTCCCAATGTCCGTTATGTCCGCAATCTAAAATATAGGATTTGATATTGCTTCTGTCAGGAAGATTTTTGATTGTTTTTTCTGTGTTGATAGCGGAGTCGTGCTTGCCGGAAATCACAAGAATTTTACCTTCGAAGTTTTCTATCACCAATCTTCTGTCCGGGCGCTCAATCATTCCTTTTTGAGATGCCAGAACGCCGTCCACAGACGAGGTGTAAGCTATTTCTTTCGCTAGTCTGATCTTCGGTTCTAAAACATCGTGTTCATTTGGGTTGAAGAGATTCGGAACACCCGCATTCACAAAGGCTCTGAGATTTTCTTTGATGATTCTGAGACCTTTTCTCCTTGTTTCTTTCTTCGCATCATCATCTGCAAAATAAGTAGAGAAGAATAAAGTTAATGATCTCAACGACCCAGGATATCTTTCTGCAAAAGCCAGAGCAATGTAGCCGCCCATCGAATGGCCCAGCAAATGAAAATCTTTAATGGCTAAATCATCTGTTATTTTTTTGACTTCATCTGCAATTAAATCCATGGTTTGAATTTCTGAAACCACTTCTGATTTTCCAAAACCTGGCAAATCGATTTTTATCAGCCTGAATTTCTCAGACAAAAAAGGAATCATATCATCCCAAATCGAGAGATTTTCCATAAAACCGTGAATAAGAACTAAGTTTTCTGAACCGTCTCCTTGTATTTCGTAATTGAGCATTTTTTACATTTTAATAATTATTTTGTCTCCAAATCCTGCATTATTAACAGACTCGTAGAGTTTGAAAGTTTTTCCGCCGTCTTTTGTAGAGAAATTTCGCTTGCCTTTTCTTACGTCCAGCTTTCCATTATCATAATCTAAAATACTTTGGGTTATTATACCATCGAATTTAAGATTTTTAGGAGACGTCATTCTTGCAGTTCCTTCAATTTTCACAAAATTACTTCCGCTTTTATTTCCACCTGAGACTTTATATTCATCTTGAGCTACTTTTGTAAAAGTGATTTTTCCAGAACCTTTCACTTGGTCGTGTGTCAAAAAATGCGTTCCTGATAAATCTTTGAAAGCCCGGCTGCTCAGAATACTGTCATTAATTTTTATTCTCACCGCATTGATAGAGTCAATTATTTTTGTGCTATCTGTTCTAGAATGATTTTTTTCTTCAGCTTTCTTACAGGCAACAATGGACAAAAGAATAAGGATGGGAATTAGTTTTTTCACAGTTTTAATATTTAACACGAAAATAATTAAATAAAATGAAAAACCTTTCTAAAATGAATCAGAAAGGTTATAAATGTCGCTCCTACAGAGCTATGTCTAAAGCTATAAATTCTACAAACGTTTCGTTTATCCTGAACTTGCTTGCTACTGAATTTTTTTTTCGTACAGCTCTTTTTCTTTATCATTCATTTCTGCAATACCGTAGCGTTCGGATTTTGTGATGGCCAGTTCATCCAGCATATCCACTATTGTTTTGTATTGCGAATCATCAGCAGGTTTAATAATTACCGTAAAGTTTTCTTTTTTCGGTGCATTGGCTTTTGCAGCTTCAATCGTTTTTGCAACCTGAAATTTATCAAATGAAACTTCGGTTAAACTTTTATCATTCAAATCCTTCTTTTCAGCCTGATAGTAAAATACTTTTCCGTCTTTTCCGAGAATGAATGTCAGTTGATTTTTATAATCAATTTCCGTTGGATCGCCGGGATTGTGAGCAGGCAATCCGAAATCCATTACATTGGGTTTTGAGAAATTGGTGGTAAACATAAAAAATGTAATCAATAAAAATCCCAGATCTACCATCGGCGTCATATCTACACGTATTAATTTTTTATGAGATCTTTGTCCGCCAGATTGTTCTTTAATTTGTACCTCAGCCATAATAGTTAATTTTATATGTTAGCAATAGAATTTAAAAATCCATAACAATTTATTATCGTTATGGATCATTGAATGCAAATAATATACCTTATTTACAAATATGCTATAAAAATACCATTTATAAACTCACATGTCTTTCCAGATGTTAAAAGTCATTTCAAACTTTATCTCATCTCCGTGTTTCCCAATTTCTTTCCAACCTGAAAATCTGTAAAATTTTTCCGCCCTCGTCTTAGGTTCTGTGCCCAGCCAAACCGGCTTTTGAGTTTGTGTAAAATACCAGTTCAGCATCAGATTATGCAATTGTTTCCCGATGCCTTGGTTTTCAAATTCCGGTTTTAAAAACAGAGCCCAAATATTGTTCTTAACCAAATCTACAATGGCAAAACCCACAATATCGTTTTCAATTTCGCAAACCCAACCTTTTCCGTTATCAGTCAAATAGATTTCGTAGTCTTTATCTTTTACAACATCTGGATTGGATAATTGATTTTCCTTTACAGCATTCCGGATGATCTGCATTTGTGGAATATCGCTGATGTTTGCTTCTCTGAAAACCATAATTATTTACTTTTAAAATAATCAATCCCACATTTCAGGAATTTTCTGAAATCCTCTTTCGGCATATATCCGGAAACCGGCGAGTTAATTACCTTTTGATCCGGCGTTACCAAAACATAATGAGGCTGAGAATTATTATTGAAATTGACTTGTTGAAACAAGCTCCATTTGTCGCCAATTGTTTTAACTTTCTTCTTTTGTCCATCGCCCATATCAATTTTGATTTGCTCATTTTCCGGCAATTCTTCTTTGTCATCCACATAAACAGAGGCAATAATCACATCGTTTTGAAGAATCGGCAGAATATCTTCCTGACTCCATACAAACTCCTCCATTTTCCGGCAATTCTCACAGCCGTAACCTGTGAAATCTATCAAAACAGGTTTATTTTCTTTCTTCGCCACTTCTATAGCTTCGAAGTAGTTGTGATAAGGTTTCAAACCAAGAATTCCGTCCTCTTCTTTATGGAAATAGCTAACATTAAGCGGCGGTAAAATTCCGCTCAAAGATTGTAATTTTGGCTTCTCGGACGGAATCAATCCCTGAATCAGGTAAGCAATGAATACAATTCCAAACACGCCAAGAATTCTTCTTGTCAGTGAAATTTTCGGTTTCTTGTCATCGTGCGGAAATCTGATTTTTCCAAAAAGGTAAAGCACCAATCCTATTGCAATGATTATCCAAAGGACAATGAACAATTCTCTTTTCAATAAGAAAGTTTTGGAAACCAAATCGGCTTTTGATAGGAATTTCAAAGCTAAAGCCAACTCGATAAATCCAAGTACGACTTTCACAGTATTCATCCAGCCACCGGATTTTGGTAAACTTTGTAATGCTTGAGGAAATAACGCCAACAATCCGAAAACCAATGCCCAAGCCAATCCGAAACCAGCCAAAGCAAAAGTTAATAATGTTGGAACATTCGTTGCACCAGCAACAACTCCACCTAATAAACTACCTAAAATGGGACCTGTACAGGAGAATGAAACAATGACTAAAGTCAGTGCCATAAAGAAAATCCCGATGATACCTCCCGCTTCTTCTGCTTTGGAAGATTTGTTGGCGATAGAACTTGGCAATGTAATTTCGTAATAGCCAAAAAAGCTCAGAGCAAAGAATAAAAATATGGCGAAGAAGAATAAATTCAGCCAAATATTTGTTGAAATCTGATTGAAAATATTACCCGAAATCCCATCAATAATATGAAACGGAATACTCAATAAAACAAAAATCAACAGAATGAAAAATCCGTAAATAAATGCATCTCGTTTTCCTTTTGCTTTATTTTTACTGCCTTTTGTAAAGAACGAAACCGTGAGTGGAATCATAGGAAAAACACAAGGTGTGAGCAAGGCAATCAATCCGCCTAAAAATCCCAATCCCAAAACAAGCCAGTTGTCATTGGCAGGTTTTTGCAGAGCAGTTCCGCAGTTGGTCAAAGGATTTTTGAAGTCCAAAGAATTGATTTTTAATCCTTCTTGTTGCTGACCAGTAACAGGCGACACAACAGCAATTTCCGCTTTTGTTTCCGGCACTGCAACAGAATTGCTATCAGACTTTAAAACTTCGCTTGGTGATGTTGCCGTATTTTCTGCCGATGTTTCAGCTGCAATCTGTTTTTCAAATTCGAGCGTATTAGGAGCAAGACAAACGCGGTCGTTACAAGTCTGAAACATTATTTCAGCGGTGATTGTCGCTGGTTTTGTCGCATCTTTTGGTTTGAATTTCTGCTTGAAAACGACTTTATTGGAATAATAAACAATCTGAGCGCCGAAAGCTTCTGAAAATTCATCGTGCTTTTTTCCGATTTCCTGAACTTTTCCAATCAACTGAATTCCGTCTTTCGAGGACACTTTGAACTCTGTCGGAATTCCCGAATCTTGAGGAAGATCTTGGGAATAAATGTGCCATTTATCCTCAATTGTTCCGGTTAGAACAGCTTCGTATTCACCTTTTTCAACAGGCTTGACATCGAATTTAAATTTGACCGGATTTTTGATCTGTGAAAAAAATACCTGAACGAAAAAAAGTGAAATCAGAAATATAAACCTCTTCATTTTTAAATTTTAATTTTTTTGATTTACAAAAGTACTTGTTTTTAGATTAATCGAACAGAGTACTTTGTCTTAATTTCTTTTCAATGATCAGATTATTTTTCAGCGCAGAAAATCCCTCTTTGATATCCAGATAAGGAAATCCGGTTTCGTGGTTTTTTCTGCTGATTTCCGCCATTATTTTCCAGTGTTTGGTGATTTCCTTCCACGCAAAAAATAAGGAATGTTTCGGGTCGTACATATGCGTTGGTTCGCTTTTAGCACCGTTTATTTCTATAATTCTGAAACTCTTTCCCTCTTGTAGAAGTTGCATATTTTCAAACATTACATCTAATCTTCCGAAATAAAAACCATTCACTTTTGTGCAGATTTCATCTATTTTTTGTTCTAATTTTTCGGTAACTTCACTTGAAATATCAATAAATTTCGCGCCTCTCGTATGGCTTCCGAACGGGATCAGAATTATTTCTTCGTTTTCAGGAACTGTTTTCTGCATTTCGCTTCCCATTTTCTTTTCTATAGCTTTAATCTGGAACGCACTTCTGGGATTTTCCATCACCAGTTCTCTCAACGTTTTTCTGCCATTTCCTTTTACGGAAAGAAATTCTTTTTTCACCATTCCTGTAATCTTTCCTTTTTTTTCGTCAGGAAAACGGTGGTAAAAAATGCCGACTTCATTCTGATAATTTATTTTTTCCTGAATTAAAAAATCACAGTCATTATTTTTTTGATAATCTTCCAGTTCGTTTAAATTTTCTACCTGAACAACGCCCAAACCTTTCAATCCGATATTGGGTTTTACAATAACGGGGAAATTGATGTTTTGTGATTTTAATTCAGATAAAATTTCGTTAAATGAAATTTCTGAAGACGCAAAAACCGTTTTCGGGATCCAGTTTTCGGGAATCAGATCGTAGATTTCTTTTTTACTTTCCATTGCCATTCCTCCGTATTTTATAGAAGGATTCGCACCGTGGAAAAACAAAAGCGTTCTTGCTTTATATGCACAGTACAGCCAAACCGGAAAAAGCGGCAAATAAATGCAATAAACTGACCAATATTCCCAGTTGGCAATTTTATGAAGTCGATGTCTGAGTTTCATTTTTGAGGGAAATTTTTTCGGGTTTTGAATCTGGGTTCAGTCGGTCGTAATGTTTCAGTGTCGTTTCATCGGAAATAACGAGCTGTGTCGTACTGATGGTTTGTATCGTATTTTGCCTTTTGATGGTAATTCCGTTTTCCAGATCATCGGTTTTCTGATGGTGGAAATCTAAAATATCTGCTTCGGAAATCGTCTTGGTTTGCAGAAATTCTTTGAAAATGTCCCTTCTTTTTTCCTGTGCTTTTGCATCGTACAAAGTTGCGGAAGACCAGATGTGCGGAAGATGGGTGTCTAATCTTTTAAAATGTTTTTCGGTTTCGTCCCAGCGAAATTCTGCCAATTGTTTTTCCTGAAAAATCACCAGTGTAAAAGGTTCAATGTTTTCCAAATCAATTAATTCTATTGACTTGAAAATATCTTCTTCCGCTATCAGATCCAAAACAATCAGTCCACGGCTTTTTCGGTAATTTGTTTTTACCGGATGATTTTCAAAAGCACCGTTTAATAAAATGAGGACATTTCCATTTTCTGAAACCGCAAACCACGTTCCGTTTTTAGTAGCATCTTTCGGATAAAAGATACCTTTTTCACGATGAATTTCCTGTGCAGAACGATTGGGTTTCTCATCCCGATTGGAAGTTAGAACAATTTTATTTTTAAGCGGAAAATACGTTACAGTACACATTTAGTTTAAATTTTGGGTTTCTCTGTATTGAATTGTTGAAGGGGCAATTCCGAAATTTTTGTTCAGCAGATGACTCATTTTAATTTCGTTAAAAGCCACTTTTATCAACGCCTGATGATGTATGCAATGCTCAATATTGTACAAAAGTTCCCGAAAGAAATTGGTCGGAATTTCCAAAGAAATAGTTCCCACCGTTTGATGCATTGTCAAATTTTTGTTGGGCAAATTAATGCTGAAAAGTATTTCGGAAATAATTTCTATCGCTTTTTCAGGATTCTGTTCCAGTTCCGGATTTCTCTGTCTTTCGTCATAATTAATCTGATTCGTGTGGTAAGAGTTCCGTAAAATTTCCAGAAACTCAATAATATGTCTCGTGTGACCGCCAATGGTAGAACCGTCCAGAGAAGGAATACTCTGAGTGTACATTTTTGCCGAAACTTTTCTCAGTAAATTCTGTTGTTCGGTAAGAATCTCGTGTAAGATCGCATAAACCGATTGGTCTTTATTCATACTTTCCTTTTTTAAATTTAATTAAAAGAATCACACAGAAAACAAAAACGGTAAGCGCAAGGTAAAACAATTTTCCGCCATCGTTATTGGTATCGATTCCCAGAATGAAAATGTGTGAGGCAATTGCTCCAATCATCGTTACAAGTCCCAGAACGGCTCCCCAAAAAGTGGTTTTGGGATTCAATATTAAAATGGCAGTAATCAGTTCCAATACTCCTGAAAAAATCCTTCCGAAAGGTTCTGCGTGAAGTTTTGAAAAAATGGCAACAGAATCCGGATGAGCCGTAAATTTGAAGAATAAAGTCTGCAGTAAAATTAGGGCGGGAATTAATCGTAATGCCCAATTGATATAGTTTTTCATATGTATATTTTATTGTTTTTAAAGGTCATATGTTATCGCTACATCTTCATCGGTGTTTGCTTCCAAATTCGTTAATGGCGATTTCATATTTGTAATGTTATTTTTTTTCTAATAGAGCGTAAGAAAACAGATGATTGTATTGTTGACAATGAACGACTGCGTATTTGTACTCATCGAAGTTTACTGAACCCGTAAAAGTATAGGTTTGTCCGCCGTTCACAGATTTCAGCTTACCTAAAGAAACAAATTGCGATGGCTGCTGTTCTTTGCTTACATACACGTAAAGATCCGGACCGTTGCTGATGGTGAAGTTTTCATTTAAAACCAATGTGAAGACTCCGTTTTTTTCATAGATTTCCGCTTTTCCGTTCACATTATTTCCATAAGGACCCTGCATAAAATTTCCGGAATATTTTAAGACCGAATTTTCGGGAGCCATTTCCATCAAGTCTTCCGTAGAAGTATTTTCTCTGACGCAGGAAACTAAAAACAGGGATGATAATAGTAATGTAATAAATGTTTTCATAGCTTTTATTTTATTGTTATTTTTTTCCAGTTTTGGTCGGCTTGTTTTTTCAGCTTGTCTTCGTTTTTATTCCAGGAATTGAGTGTATTAGTGAATAGCTTATTATAGAAGAGATAGGTTTTGCCATCAATAACTTTGAAGGTAGTTGGGTTAATCTCTACTTTCTCACCATAATCTCCCATTGCAAATGCACACCAACCGCCATAGATCGGTTCGTATCTGGAAGGATTCTTTTGCAGAAGTTCTTTGTTTTTGGCAGATGAAGTGTAGTAAATAGCTCCGTTTACGTTGACTGCAAATTCTTTTTTACCTTTTACGGCTTTGTTTTGTTCGATGTAAGAAACAGGATCATATCCCTGAATTGCTAATTTGTTATCTAAATTTCTGTGTTCTGCTTTTTGTGAAAATACAAAAAAAGGAAGCAGAAAGAGAACGATGAGTGTAATGAATTTTTTCATAATCTGTACATTTAAAAGTTATATATTATGAAGTTCCCGAAAACAAAAAAAATCACCCGATGAAAAGGTGATTTTTAATTATTTTATTTAAAGTGTTGATAATCAGGTTTAAAAATTATCGTCTTTTTTTATTTTTCGGATTTGTTCTACACATTTATGCTTCTGATTCTGCGCATTGTGTTTGCTGGAGTATTTATATTTTTCCTGAATTTCGTCTATATTCTTATTTTTCATAAAAATATCGTGGATGAGGTTTTGGCAGTGAGAAGAAATTTTATTGATATAATCATTAAGTTTATCATAATAATCTCTCTCGTTTTCTATTGCCTGATTGATCTCTTCTTTATTTTCCGAATAATAATTTTCGTGCATTTCCACAAAAAAGTTTCGGTTGCGCAATTTTTTCAGCCAAAGGTTTTTGGAAATTCCGGTTACGTAATTGGCAAGACAAGTATACGCTTTGAAATCATCATCGTACAGTTTTTCGTATAGAATAATTAAAGCATCCTGAAAAACATCTTCTGCATCTTCAGAATTTCCTTTGTTGGAAAGAACAAATTTCCGGGTGTAGCCAAAATATTTCCGGTACAGAATACCAAAGGCAACATTGTTGTCCTTCTGGAAATCACTAATAGCCAACGCATTGACTTTTCTCTTTGTCATTTATACCTGGAGAACTAAATTATTATCATCATCTGTTACAAATCTTCTGTCCTGACGAAATGGCAAAACGCCTAAAATATTATCTTTTTCATCACAGAACAACCAGATTTTTTGCTTGGCTAAAATAGATAATTTTTCATCCTTAAAAAACTTAGAAATTTTCTTTTTACCAATCATTCCGATAGGGAAAAACAAATCGCCTTTTTGTTTTTTTCTTAATTTCAACGGCGACTGAACTTTTTCCCTAGCAATCTTCCAAAAACAATTACCAAACGTTATTATTTCATTTTTAATATGCTCGGGAATTACAATCTCATTTCCGACAATTTCCAGAATAATTGAATCTTCCGACTTCTCACTTCTAACTTCAAACCTCTCACTGAAAATCAATTCATTCCGGTTAATAATTAACTGAAATTCTGAATTAAAAAATAAGCTTCCAGTTTGAGCTGTACGAACTTTCTGCATTTCATTCTCATCATTAAACCCGAATCGTTTAAAAATTTCATAACGGATCAATTCCGATTCTTGAAATAGTCTTTCCTTATCAATAATGATTTGATTTTCGTCAGAATTTATTTTGAGAATATCAATTTTTTCATCTACAGATTCATTAATAAAATCTTTAGCCTGATTAATATAATGAATGCTTTTCGAGAAATTTGTCAGAAAATCCGGATTGATTTTTTCCAGTTCCGGAACAATGTTGTGTCGGATTTTATTCCTCAGATAATCGGTTTTCTGATTGGATTTATCTTCACGAAAATCAATATGATTCTGTTTTGCAAAATCATAAATCTCGTGCTTGGAAAAATCAAGAAGTGGCCGAATAATACCATTGTCATTTTGCGGAATTCCGCTCAAGCCTCGTATTCCTGAAGCTTTGGAAAGATTGATAATAAAAGTTTCCAACTGATCATTCAGATGATGTGCTGTAACCAGAATGTCTAACTTCTGTTTATTCTGAATGTCTCTGAAAAATCGATAGCGTAATTCTCTCGCCCAATTCTGAACAGAATGTTCAGGTCGCTTATCTTTTTCTAAAACTTCATACAAATGAAAGGGAATCTGATGTCTTTCACAAAAGTCAGAAACCAGTTTTTGATCCAGATTAGAATCCTCTTCACGAAGATGATAGTTGATGTGAGCCACCTGAAAATCAAAACCTGAAAGGCGAAACAATTCTGCCAAAACCATCGAATCCACTCCTCCGCTCACGGCCAAAAGGTATGTTTTTTGCTGCGGTTGGATCAGAAATTGCCTCAGAACGTTTTGAAATTTTAATAGACTTAACACAATTTTATAACGAAATAGTAAGTTATAAGCACAAATATACAGTTATTAATTCTTACTTTTGAAACGCTTTTGAATCCGTAAATTCAATTTTGGTTCATGTTAATAAAGAACAAATTAAATATTTTACTATGAGATTATTTAAAATTTTGACCATCACAGCAGTGGGACTTTCCCTGGCATCGTGTGTCAGCAAAAAACAATTCGACGCCCTAAATCTTAACTACAAACAATGTGTGGAAGATGCCGGCGAAAGAATGCGTCAAATTCAGGATCTGAAAAGTGCCAACTCCGGTCTTCAAAGTCAGAACGACCTTTTAATGAGCCAAAACAATGCGCTAAAATCCAGTTTGGATGCGTGTCTTTCCAACGCAGGAAAAGGCTCCGCGAATATTGATAAATTAGTAGGAGAAATCAATGCTTCCAATGCATACATCAAGCAGTTGATTTCCGGAAAAAGCAGAAATGACAGTTTAAATATCGCACTGTCTAACAAGCTGAAACGTTCTCTTGACAATGTTGCGGATCAGGATGTAGATGTAAAAGTTCTGAAAGGTGTGGTATTGATTTCATTATCTGATAAAATGCTTTACCAGGTTGGAAAATATGACATTCAGCCGGCAGCTCAGGATGTTTTGGCCAAAGTTGCAAAAGTAATCAACGATTATGATACATACAGCGTTTTGATTGAAGGTAACACGGATAACACACCGCTGAACAGTGCCAATGCGCCGAGAGACAACTGGGATCTGTCCGCACTCAGAGCAACAGCCGTTGCGAAAGTTCTTCAGAATCAGTTCGGTGTCAATCCTAACAGAATCACAGCTGGCGGTAGATCCGAATACAACCCGAAAACAACCAACGCTTCTGTTTCCGGAAGGTCTGAAAACCGTAGAACGGAGATCATCATTATGCCTAAGCTGGATGAATTTATGAAGCTGATGGACATTGCTCCGGTTAAAAAATAAATGATAATTATTCATTCAGAATTTATATAATAAAACCTTGTCAGAAATGGCGAGGTTTTTTATTTAGCTGCAATTTGATTACATCGAAAGCTATTTAATATTTTTATGGCAGCTTTTCCGCCCTCCACTCCCGCTTTTTTGTTCGTCGTACCTACTCGCAAAAAGAGCTCCGTTCAGGTCGGGCTGCGGTTTTACATCCAAACCACATTCGGTTATCAATATAAATTACATTAACTTTGAACCTTAAACCAAAAACTCTGAACGCCCAATGAGTTATTTCGAAGAATTAGACAAAGAAATGGATCGCTACCTGGAAGAAACCGCTTCCGAAGAACCTGCCATTCTCAAAAAATTAAGAAAAGAAACCTATCAGAAAACCACGCAGCCACATATGATTTCCGGTTATCTGCAAGGTCGCCTGCTTAGTATCTTATCACATATCGTTCAGCCGGAAAATGTATTGGAAATCGGCACTTTTACAGGTTATGCCGCATTGAGCATTGCCGAAGGCTTACCAAAAAGCGGGAAGATCTACACGATTGACAAGAATGAAGATTTAGCTTACATTGCACAAAAATATTTTGAGGAAAGTGATTATAAAGATCAGATTGAATTCATCATCGGTGATGCGAAGGAAGAAATCAAGAAACTGGATAAAGTCTGGGATCTGATTTTCATCGATGCAGACAAAGAAAGCTATCTGGAATATCTGAAACTCATCAAACCTAATCTGCGATCCGGCAGTATTATTTTGATTGACAATGTGCTCTGGTACGGAAAGGTTCTGGAAAACAATCCCAAGGACAAACAAACGGAGCAAATCAAACTTGTCAATAAAATCATCGCGGAAGATCCCGATTTCGAAAATCTAATCTTACCTTTGCGAGACGGATTGCACTTGATTAGAAAGAAATAATTCGTATTTTTAAATTCATAATTGATTGAAATGAATAAAGGCATTTGTAGTGTTTCCATCGCTCCGCTGAGAGCCGACAGTTCCGATAAAAGCGAAATCGTATCACAGCTTCTTTACGGAGAATCTGCGGATATCATTGAAATTAAGGACAACTGGACCAAAATAATCACTCATTACGATAACTATGAAGCCTGGATGGACACCAAACAAATCCTGCCTGTGTCTGATGAATTTTTGTCATCAAGAAAAACAAACCTTGTGAAGGAACCGTTCCAATCTACTATGACGGAGAGTGGAAAAATGCTTTTATCAATGGGTTCTGAAGTCAATTTTGAGACAACTGCGCCAACTCGCGGACACGACCTCAGCGAAAGCATCGTGAACTGCGCCAAAGAATTCCTGAACGTTCCTTATCTCTGGGGCGGAAAAAGTTTTTTCGGGATTGACTGCAGTGGCTTTACCCAGATCATTTATAAAATTCATGGCATCAAAATCCCAAGAGACACCTATCAGCAGGCAGCATTGGGCGAAGCATTAACTTTTATAGAAGAAGCTAAGCCAGGTGATCTTGCATTTTTTGAAAATTCGGAAGGGAGAATCATTCACGTTGGATTTATCCTGGCCGATCAGAAAATAATTCATGCTCATGGAAAAGTCCGTATAGATAGTCTGGATTCTTCAGGAATTTTTAACAAAGATCAGAACAGGCACACTCATAAACTGAGATTTATTAGATCTTATTTCTAACATACACGCTCCGAAATCCGGAGCGTTTTTTATTACAGTTAATCAAAAAAACATTAACCTCTGTTTTATAGTCATGTTTATAATTAGAATTTAAAGTATTAGCATTTAGTAATAATTTAGTTTTGAGAGTTCGTATGTCATTAACTGGAGATCTAGAATCATGTTTTAAAACTTATATTCATTTTAAAATTTATTAACTATTTCTTTTTAAAACATGTTAATGTAAAAAAAAAGAGTATTATTTTTTTTTATTCTTGGCGTATTTGCACAAGTTTTTTTTCAAAAGAGTTTTATAATTAATTATCGAATTATTGTATATTTTAAACAATATGAGAGTATTTATTACGAATGGTTGTTAAAATGAAAATAATTAGTACATTAACCACAACAAAAAATCAAATTAATTAAAAATAAACTATTATGAAGAAACTATTATTACCATTAATGATTGTTGCTGTAGCAACATCAATTTCCGCACAAAAATTAGACAGATTTGGGGCAGATCTTGGCAAAAAATCCGTACTTGGTAAAGAAATTCGGTTACCTTACACAGATCTGACTAATTATTATGGCTATATAAGTCCTTCAACTGCGCCGGATGAAGTCAAGAACGGAAAAAAAATGTATTATGTATATGTCTGGATTCCTGTTGCCGCACCAGAATTGGGTGTTCGTATGATTTCTCCGGTTCCTGATGGATTGAAAAGCAGCGACAAAGATTATATCTCACCAGATTACACAGCTAATGC